>NZ_WWFY01000529.1:0-2308 GCF_009864975.1 Pseudonocardia sp. SID8383 | reverse complement strand
CCCCGCCGCGCGGCCGCCCGCAGACGGGGGTGAAGCGGCCCCGCTGGACGGCCCCCGAGGCGATCGAGGCCCGGGCCGCTCAGCACCGCCGCGGCGACGAGCCGCACGGCGGGCTGGACCTCGCGCCCTCGCGCACGGGGCACGGCAGCGCGGGCCGTCCGCCGGCGAGCGGGTGGCGTCGCTGGGTCTACGTGCTCACCGGCGGACTGGTGAACCCGGGGGAGAGCCCCGCGGAGCTGCACCGGCGCGACCTCGTGGCCCGCGCGAACCGGCCGCTGATCAGCTCGCACAAGATCGCGATGCTGAGCCTCAAGGGCGGGGTCGGGAAGACGACGGTCACCGCGACCCTCGGGGCCACGTTCGCGTCGCACCGTGGCGACCGGGTCGTGGCCGTCGACGCCAACCCCGACCGCGGCACGCTGAGCCAGAAGATCCCGCTGGAGACCACCGCGACCGTCCGCCACCTGCTGCGCGACGCCGACCGGGTCCGCCGCTACAGCGACGTCCGCGCCTACACCTCACAGGGCGTGTCCCGGCTCGAGGTGCTCGCCAGCGAGCAGGACCCGGCGGTGTCGGAGGCGTTCAGCGAGGACGACTACCGGCGCGCGGTCGACCTGCTGGAGCACTTCTACAACCTGGTCCTGACCGACTGCGGTACCGGCCTGATGCACTCCGCGATGTACGGCGTGCTGGGGATGGCCGACCAGATCGTCGTCGTGTCGTCGGGCTCGATCGACGGCGCCCGCAGCGCCTCGGCCACCCTGGACTGGCTCGACGCCCACGGCTACGGGGCGCTGGTCCGCAACGCGGTCGTCGTCATCAACACCGTCTACCGGCGTGCCGGTGGCGGGGTGGACCTCGACCGCGTCGCCGAGCACTTCTCGGGACGGTGCCGGGCAGTGGTCAAGGTGCCGTTCGACCCGCACCTGGAGGAGGGCGCGGAGATCGACCTGGAGCGCCTGGAGGAGACGACCCGGACGGCGTTGCTGGAGCTGGCGGCGGCCGTCGCCGACGGCTTCCCGGTCTGATCCCGGGCCGCGACGGTCCCCGTCGCCGCCCCGGACGTGACCGGAGACACCGAAGGGCGGTCCGCCCGGTGGGTGGACCGCCCTTCGGTCAAGGCGTGTCGGGGAGGTGCCGGCCGGCGCGACCCGCTCAGGAACGCTCGGGCGGGTCCTCCTGGTCACGCACCTTCTCGTCGAGTTCGCGCAAGAAGTCGGGGTCGTCGTCGGGGCCGGTCGCGCGCGGCTTCTCGGCCCGCTGGCCCGACGACCAGGGGAACTCCGCGCGTGGGATGCGATCGGAGACCACCTGTTCGGACCGCAGGGTCCGCACGAGCAGCACCGCGACCACGGCCGCGCCGACGAGAAGGATCAGGAAGAACAACATCAGGCCACCTCCGCTGTCCAGCGTAGCGAAGGTGGCCTGACGTACGGGTGAAGTCGAGACCCTCACCCCATGTGTGCCCTCCGGATCAGCGGAGACCGGTGTTCGCCTCGCTGGTCAGGTCGGCCAGCAGGCCACGGACCTCGGACTCGCGGAACCGACGGTGGCCGCCCGGCGTACGGATCGAACCGATCCGCCCGGCCGAGGCCCAGCGGGTCACGGTCTTGGGGTCGACGCGGAAGAGCGTGGCCACCTCACCCGGGGTGAGGAGACGCTCGGGTGCCTGAGTCGGAGCTGCCATGGGGATCCTCCCGAAGTGCACGTGGAGTATGTGTCACGGTGCTCGCCGGAGGCATCCGGCCGGGTACCGCTCTCGGTTTCCGGGCCATCGTGACACCTCAGACCCCGGGTACTCGAACGGTGTTGTGTGAGTAAAGGGTTCTTAAAGGGCAAAGCCGGTGAAAGCCTCGAACCGGACAGTCGGGGACGGCCGGGGAGGGACCGCCGCCCGGGCGGGTGGTCGCGATCCGGACGTCCGGGACGGGGGCGGGTGGAACCGGGCAGCCGTGATCCGGCCGGTCCGGCCCGTACCCTGGAGGTCATGACGTCTCCGACCCCGCCGCAGGCCGCGGCGCGGGAGCGCGCCGGTGAGCCCGGGCTGGCCACCACGGTGGCGCTCTACACGCTCGCGCGGCTCGGTCTGCTCGCCGTGCTGACGGTCGTCCTCGCGCTGATCGGCGTGCCGTGGCTCGTCGCGCTGCTCGTGGCGCTCGTCGTCGCACTGCCGCTGTCGATGGTGCTGTTCCGCGGGCTGCGGGAGCGGCTGGACCGGGCGATCGCCGCGTCGACGGCCCGCCGGTCGTCCGAGCGGGCGTCGCTGCGGGCCCAGCTGCGCGGCGACGTCGGCCCGCCGCCGTCCCCG
>NZ_WWFY01000528.1:0-6697 GCF_009864975.1 Pseudonocardia sp. SID8383 | reverse complement strand
GCTCGGCGACCGGGAAGATCGCCCGGACCCGGGTGCCGGGCAGCGATGCCGCCCAGACGGCGACGGCGGGCTCGCCCTCGACGCCGCGGCCGTCGGCCATCACGCCGTGCGCGGTGGTCCCGATCGTCGCGCCGGGCGCGGCGAGCTCCATCACCCGCAGCCCCGCGGCCTCGACCTCCTCGACCGGCGCGGCAGCTCCCACACCGGGGCAGACGAAGAACACCACGAGGTCGGGGACGACGCCGAGCGCGGCCAGCGCCTGGCCCGTCGCGACCTCCGCGGCGCCGACGAGATCCGGCCCGACGGCCAGCCCGTCCCCGACCTGCACACCCTCACCGGAACCCACGGACGGTGACGCTACGTCAGCACACGGCTCCCGCACCGGTTCGGGCGTCCCGCACGGGGCCCGGAGCGGTGGGGGACGCCGGGTCCCGTGCGGGGCTCAGTGGCGGGGTCCGGGGACCCGGCCGGGCCGGGGCCAGAGGCGGTGGCGGGCGACGGCGTGGACGGAGGCGGGGCCCAGGGTGGCCGAGTCCGTGGAGCCGAACGGGTTGTCGCCGCGGACGTGCCAGCCGTCGGCGTCGGGGTGCACGGCCCGCTTCACCGACAGCTGTCCGGGGCGGGACGCCCAGGTCACGAGGACGGCGTCGCCGGGCCGGACGGGCGCACCGAACCGGACCAGCACGACGTCGCCGTCGGACAGGGCCGGGGACATCGACGGCCCCCGCACCGTCACCCTCCGCAGACGCATCACGGACTCCCTCCAGAGTGGATCTCTCGTGACGTGGTCGTCCTGCCCGACCACCGCCGCGAGGGTAGGGTCGCCGGTGCCAGAACGATCACCCCACCAGGGAGGACACTCATGCGGCTGTCCCGCATTCTCCGTCCGCGACTGGAGGCCACCGCGCACTGCGACCTCCCCTGCGGCGTGTACGACCCGGCCCAGGCCCGGATCGAGGCCGAGTCGGTCAAGGCGATCCAGGAGAAGTACCAGGGTAACGAGGACGTGGACTTCCGGGCCCGCGCCATCGAGATCAAGGAGCAGCGCTCCGACCTGGTCAAGCACCACCTGTGGGTGCTCTGGACCGACTACTTCAAGCCGCCGCACTTCGAGAAGTACCCGGAGCTGCACGAGCTGTTCAACAAGGCCACCAAGGCCGCCGGCGCGTCGGGCACCAAGGGCTCGAACGACCCGGCCACCGGCCAGGAGCTGCTCGACTACATCGCCCAGATCGACAAGATCTTCTGGGAGACCAAGCAGGCTGCCTGATCACAGGCCCCGAGACGGCGCTGACCAGCGGGGATCTTTCCCCGTGGTCAGCGCCGTCGTCGTTTCCGGGTCGTGGCACGTATATGCCTTGACCGGCATATACCTGTCGTGGCATGTTCAGCGGGTGCGTGACTCCTTCGACGTCCTGGCGGACCCGACGAGACGAGCCATCCTGGACCGGCTGCGGACGCCGCAGGGCTGCGTCGTCGGCGAGCTCGTGACCGCGCTCGAGCTGAACCAGACCGCGGTGTCGAAACACCTGCGCGTGCTGCGTCACATGGGCATGGTCGACGTCGTCGTCGAGTCCCAGCGCCGACGCTACGTCCTCCGGGCGGACGCGCTGGCCGAGATCGAGACCTGGCTCGCGCCGCATCGCGCCTTCTGGGAGGAACGACTCGACGCCCTGGGCGCACACCTCGACTCCCTCGACAGCCCCCACGGAGAGGATCCGTCATGAGCATCCAGGTCACCGTCGATCCCGACGGCCCGGTCCTGCGCTTCGCGCGCCGCTACCCGCATCCGATCGAGAAGGTCTGGGCCGCGCTGACCGAACCCGCCCAGATGAGCCGCTGGTTCCCCTGCGAGGTGCAGGCGGAGATGCGCGTCGGGGGAACGATCACGCTGACCTTCGAGGGCGGCGAGCAGGACCACGCCGAGATCACCGAGCTCGAGCCACCGACGGCGTTCGGGTTCACCTGGGCCGACGAGAAGCTGCGCTGGACCCTCGAACCCGACGGCGACGGCTGCGTGCTGCGTCTCAGCAACACCGTGCTCGACCCCCGCTGGTCGGCGAACACCGCCGCCGGGTGGGACCGCTGCTTCGAGACACTCGCCGCACACCTCGGCGGGAGCGACCTCGTCACCACGACGGGCCCCGACGAGGCCCTCATCGCGCACTACCGTGCAGTGCTCGCCGACCGCCCGTCGTGACCCGCGGGGTCGGACCGGCTCGTCGTCGACCTGCGCGGTGCGGTCGGCCACCATCCGCCGAGCAGCCGGGTGCTGCGCGAGCCGGTGGGCCTCACCGGCGACCGCATCCGCGAGGCCGCCTCGCCCTTCACCCTCCCGGCCGCTGCGTGGACACGGCACCATTCCCGGCGTGCGTACCCACGTCGCGCTGTTGCGCGGGATCAACGTCGGCGGCCACGGCACGGTCCCGATGGCCGACCTGCGTCGGGCACTCGGCGGGCGCGGCTGCGCCGACGTCGTCACCCACATCCAGTCCGGCAACGTCGCCCTGACCAGCCCCGCGGGCGACGACGAGGTCGCCGCGACGGTCGCCGCGGCGCTGGTCGAGGAGTTCGGGGTCGAGCGCCCGGTGGTCGTGTTCGGCCGCGACGACTACCTCGCCGCGGTGGCCGCGAACCCGTACCCGGAGGTCACCGCCCCGAAGCAGCTGCACGCCCTGTTCCGGGCCGGCCCGGTGTCCGACGACGACCGCGAGCGGATCGTGGCCGCGCTGGCGGCCGAGCGGGCGAAGGGCGGACGGGGCGACGCCGTCGCCCGCGGGCGGGTGGTCTGGCTGCACCTGCCCGACGGACTGGGACGCAGCGAGCTCGCCACCCGGCTGGCCGCCCGGACGAGGGCCGGCGACCAGGGCGGGACGATGCGGAACCGGGCGACCGTGGTGAAGCTGGCCGAGCTCCTGGGCTGAGCCGGACACGCGACGGCACCGCGGCCGCGTCCGGTCGGACGTGACGCACGGCGCCGTCGACGGCGGACTCGAGCTGCCAGAACGATCCCCACCGCGTCGCCCGCATTTCTGCAAGTGACTTGCAGAAGAGTACATGTGGCGAATCGCTGCGTCCATGCGTGCGCGTCGCCCGTCGCGGGTAGGCGGCAGTTGCTACATAGTGGCAAATGACCGCGCGTGGCATCCCGCCGCGCATCCCCGACGAGGAGAGGCCCCATGGCCGAGTACACGCTTCCGGACCTGCCCTACGACTACTCCGCTCTCGCCCCGCACATCGCGCCCGAGATCATGGAGCTGCACCACTCCAAGCACCACAACACCTACGTCCAGGGCCTCAACACCACCCTCGACAAGCTCGCCGACGCCCGCGACAAGAACGACTTCGGCGCCATCGTCGGACTCGAGAAGACCCTCGCGTTCAACCTCGGCGGCCACGTCAACCACTCCGCCTTCTGGAACAACCTCTCCCCCGACGGCGGCGACAAGCCCACCGGCGACCTCGCCGCCGCCATCGACGCCGACTTCGGCTCCTTCGACGGCTTCCAGGCCCACTTCACCGCCGCCGCCACCACCATCCAGGGCTCCGGCTGGGCCATCCTCGGCCACGACCGGCTCGGCGACCGCCTGCTCATCCACCAGCTCTACGACCAGCAGTCCCAGCTCCCCGCCGGCCAGACCCCCATCGTCCTGCTCGACATGTGGGAGCACGCCTTCTACCTGCAGTACAAGAACGTCAAGCCCGACTACGTCAAGGCCTGGTGGAACGTCGTCAACTGGGCCGACGCCGCCGAGCGGTTCGCCGCCGCGAAGGGCTGAGCCTTCCCCCACCGCGACCACGCCCCGCCCGGGGACCCCGGGCGGGGCTTCGCACCCTCAGCGGTGCGCGCCCGGCCCGGTGACGCCGGTGGCGCGCAGCAGCAGGTGCATCGCCAGGTCGACCGAACGCTCGCGGACGTCGGCGCGCCCGCCGGGCAGCTGCGGGTCGCGCGCGATGACCTGGCCGTCGGCGGTGGTCACGCAGAAGCAGACGTAGCCGACGGGCTTGGCCTCGGTACCGCCGCCGGGTCCCGCGACGCCGGTGACACCGACGCCGACGTCCGCCCCGAACCGCGCCCGCGCACCGTCCGCCAGTGCCCGCGCGACCTCCGGCGACACGGCCCCGTGCGCCTCGATGAGCGCGGCGGGGACGTCGAGCAGCGCGGTCTTGGCCTCGTTCGAGTACGCGACCACGCCCCCGGCGACGTAGGCCGACGACCCGGCCCGGTCGACGAGCCGCCCGGCCAGCAGCCCGCCGGTGCAGGACTCGCCGGTCGCGACCGTCCAGCCCTTCGTGGCCAGCGCCGCGGCGAGCAGCTCGTCGGTGGTGCTGCCGTCGTCGCTGATGAGTGCGCGGCGGTGGCGGTCGACGATGCGGGCGGCCAGCTCGCGGGCCACGGGCTCGGCGCCGGGCAGCGGGTGCAGGTCGACCTCCAGCTCCGAGCGTCGCAGGCAGGTGGTCACCTCCACCCCGGACATGTCGAGCTCGGCCTCCAGGACACGCAGCGTCTCGGCGATCTCGGACTCCGGCAGCCCGGCGAAGCGCAGGAGCGTGGCCTCCGCACGGGGCACCCGGGTCAGCAGCTCCGCCACGGGCGCCGACTCCAGCGCGGCGGGCCACATCCCCTGCAGCTCGCGCGGGGGCCCCGGCAGCACGACGACCAGCGGCCCGCCCGGCCGCGTCACGGCCAGCCCCGGCGCGGTCCCGACCGGCTCGAGGACGCTCGCGCCGCGCGGCACCCTGGCCTGTTTGGCCGTCGCCGCGTCGAGCGCGGGCCCGGCCCAGCCGGCGCGGCTCGCCCAGCCGGCGACCCGGTCGTGGATCCGGCCCTGCAGCGCGGTGTCGACCTCCATCTCCGCGCCCGCGAACCCGGCGACGACCTCGGCGGTCAGGTCGTCGGCGGTCGGCCCGAGCCCGCCCGAGGTGACGACGAGGTCGTCGGAGGCGACGAACTCCAGCGCCGAGCGCAGGTCCTCCGGGCGGTCCCCCACCAGCAGGACCCGCGATACGGCGAAGCCGAGCTCGCCGAGAGAGCGGGCGACGAAGGGACCGTTGGCGTCGGTGACGTGGCCGGTGAGCAGCTCGCTCCCGGTGACCAGGACCGACGCGGTGGGACGGGACTCGCTCATGATCCGAACCTACCCGTGCCGGGACGTCCGCACCCCGTCGTGCGCGGGGCCACCATCGGTGCAGGTCCGGGGCGTCGGGACGCCGTCCGATGTGGATTCTCCACCCGTTCGGGTGATGATGGTGCACGACA
This sequence comes from Pseudonocardia sp. SID8383, assembly GCF_009864975.1. Taxonomy (NCBI): domain Bacteria; kingdom Bacillati; phylum Actinomycetota; class Actinomycetes; order Pseudonocardiales; family Pseudonocardiaceae; genus Pseudonocardia; species Pseudonocardia sp. SID8383. The sequence continues at coordinate 1,437 of NZ_WWFY01000528.1, read as the reverse complement.
CGCCGGGAACCGGATCACTGCGGCGTGTCGTCGCTTCGCGCATGCCGCTCGTCGTGCCCCCGGACGGCCGCGGACAACCGCCCTCCGCGGCCGCCGTCGTCACCCGTACGGCGCACGATCGGACGGCACGGCTCCGACCTGCACCGACGCCGTCCGTCGCACCACATCCGGTGAACTCCGCGACCACGCACACGCACAGTGTCCGTTTTCCGGCAACCGCGCACTCTCAGTGTGACCACAGCGGGCATACCCGACACTGTGTCCCATGTCAGGGATGTCTGCGCCGAACGACGCCGCGACCTGGGTCGGTGAACTGGACCGGCTCGGCCCGCTGCGTGATCTGCGGGTCGACCCGGCCTTCCGCGCCGCCCGTCTGCTCGTCACCGTCGGTGGCACTCCACAGGGCCAGGTGACCGTGCCCTTGCGTGGCGGTCGCGCCACGATCGCGGAGCTGCGGTCCGCACTGATCACCCTGGGGTCGCCCGAGCGGGTGGCCCCGGCTCCGGTCGCGGGTGACCCGGTGACGGTGGTGATCGCGACCCGCGACCGGCCCGAGTCGCTGGCCCGCTGCCTGCGCGCGGTCCTCGCCTCCGACCACCCGGCGCTGTCGGTCGTCGTCGTCGACAACGACCCGCCGGACGAGCTCACCCGCAACGCCGTCGCCGCCGCCGGGTCCCCGCGGGTCCGCTACGTGCGCGAGCCCCGCCGGGGCGCGTCGGTCGGGCGCAACCGGGGTCTGGCCGAGGCCCGCACCGAGATCGTCGCCTTCACCGACGACGACACCGAGGTCGACCCCGCCTGGGCCTCGCGCATCGCCGGCGCCTTCGCCGCGGACCCCGAGCTCGCCTGCGTCTCCGGCCCGGTACTGGCCGCCCGCCTGGGCAGCCCCGAGGAGCGCGCCGCCGACGTCGCCCTGGCCTGGAACAAGGGCTTCACCCCGCGCCGGTTCACCCTCGCCGAGCCCCCCGCGGACTCCCCGATCTTCCCGTTCGCACCCGGCCTGTTCGGCATCGGCGCCAACCTCGCCGTGCGGTCCGGGGCCGCCCGCGCCGTCGGCGGCTTCGACGAGGCCATGGGCCCGGGCACCCCCACCCACGGCGGCGAGGACTGCGAGTTCCTGGTCCGCATGATCCTGGCCGGCAACGTCCTCGGCTACGCCCCGGGCGCCTACCTCTGGCACCACCACCGCCCCGACCAGGCCGCGCTGAACACCCAGCTCGAGGGCTACGCGATCGGGTTGGGCAGCTTCCTGGCGAAGGTGGCGCTGTCGCCGCAGGGCCGGTCGGTCGCGCTGCGCCGGCTGCCGGCGGCGGTCGCCCGGCTGCGCCACATCTCCGACCGCGAGGCAGGCGCCGGCGTGGCGATGCCCGCCGACGCCGACCAGACGCGCAACCGGGGTCTGCTGAACGGCCCGCGGGCCTACCTCCGGTCGCGCCG
>NZ_WWFY01000527.1:0-3380 GCF_009864975.1 Pseudonocardia sp. SID8383 | reverse complement strand
CGACCCCGCCGACCCCGGCGGGTTCGACATGGCGGCCGACCTGCGTGCCCTCGTCGCGGCGCTCGTCCCGCCGCGGTGACGACGCCCGGGGGCGCTCAGCGGGTCCCGAGCGCGGCGGGCAGCTCCCGCGCCGCCTCCACCAGGCTCGGCCCGTACCAGGTCAGCAGCCGCCCGCTGACCAGCGCCGACGGCGCGTCGAACGCCTCGGGCCCGTCGTCGGCGGTGAACAGGTACGGCTCGTCGGGCAGCACGACGAGGTCGTGCTCCGGCAGCGCCGCGGGGTCGATCCGCGGGTAGCGCTCGGGGGAGCCGGCGAGTGCGTTGTCGATCCCGATCCGTTCCAGCACCGCGCCGGTGAAGGTGTCCGAGCCGACGGCCATCCACGGCCGCCGCCAGATCGGCACCACGGCGCGCCGCCGCGGCGACGCGGGCTCGACGTCGGCCCACAGCTCGCGGGCCTCGCGCAGCCAGCCGGGTTCGCCGAGCCCACAGGCGTCGAGCAGTCGGCCCAGCGAGGCGAGGCCGCCGTCGACGTCGCGGATGTCGGTGACGTAGACCGGCAGCCCCGCGGCGCGCAGCGCGTCCAGATCGGGGAGGCGGTTCTCCTCCTGGTTGGCGACGACCAGGTCCGGGGCCAGCGCGACGAGCCGCTCGACGTCGGGGTTCTTCGTTCCCCGGATCCGTTCCGCGCGGAGGTCGCCGGGGTGGGTGCACCAGTCGGTCGCGCCGACGACGATGCCGGGCGCGGTCGCCTCCAGTGCCTCGGTCAGCGACGGCACGATCGACACGACCCGCCGCACGCTGCCCGGGACTCCGACCTCGCGGCCCTCGTCGTCGACCGGTGCCGCAGTCCGCGCAGTCATGGGGCCGACGGTATCCCGGGGCCGGGCCGGACGCGTCCCTGTCCAGCACCGCGGCCGTCCGCCGGGCCCGCCGACCCCGGTTCACCCGTGGTCGGCCAGCCACCGTGGCCCGTGCCGGACGACGAACGCCCGCAGGTCCCGCACCGGCGCCGTCGGCCGCGGGTCGGCCGCGTGCACCATCCCCAGCGTCCGCACGGTGTGCGGGCTGCGCACCGGCACCTGCACCACCCCCGGCACGTCCGGCCCGGCGGGGAGCAGCGCGACGCCCAGCCCGGCCCCGACCAGACCGCGCAGCGTCGCCGTCTCCCCGCCCTCGAACGCCCGGCGCGGGCGGAACCCGGCCTGCGCGCACCACGACTCCACCACCCCCTGCAGCCCGTAGCCGCGGGCGAACAGCAGGAACGGGTCGTCGGCGACCTCGGCGAGGTCCGCGGCACCAGCGCCCGCCAGCCGGTGCCCGGACGGCACCGCGAGGCGCAGCTCCTCCTCGGCCAGCGGGGTCGCGACCAGGCCCGGCTCGTCGGGCACGGGGGAGGTGAGGGCCAGGTCGACCCGGCCGTCACGGACCCGTTCCAGCAGTGCCAGGTGCGGCACCTGCACCAGCTCGATCCGCACCCGCGGGTGGTGCTCCCGGAACTCCCGCAGGATCCCCGGCACCGCGAAGGTGCCCATCGTCCCGAGGAAGCCGAGCGCGACCCGGCCGGTGACCGGGTCGGCGTCGCCCGCCAGCTCGGCGACGCCCGCACCGAGCTCGGCCAGCGCGGCCTCGGCCCGCGGCAGCAGCGTCCGCCCGGCCGCGGTCAGCGCCAGCCGGCGCCCGGACCGCCGGAACAGCGCGACGCCCAGTTCGCTCTCCAGCCGGGCGATCGCCCGCGACAGCGTGGGCTGCGGGACCCCGATCCGCTCCGCGGCGCGGGTGAGGTGACCGTCGCGCGCGACCGCGACGAAGCGGTGCAGCGCCGGTGCCAACGACTCATGCATCGATGCATGCTACGTCGACGACGCATGCATTGGACGCATCCGACGCCGACGCCTACGGTCGTGTGCGATGACAACGACCGAGCGCCCCCCGGCTCCGACCGCCACCCGGTCCGCCCCGCCCCACGAGCGCGGCACCCCCGGCTACCGGCGGCTCGGCATCGCCCTGTGGCTCTCGGGTCTGGCGACGTTCGTGCTGGTCTACAGCGTGCAGGGGCTGCTGCCGACGCTCTCGGCGGAGTTCGGCGTGCCCTCGTCGACGGCCAGCCTGGTCCTGTCGGCGACGACCGGCACCCTCGCCCTCGCCGTACTGCCGCTGTCCGCGCTCACCGAGTCCTGGGGCCGCGCGCGGGTCATGACCTGGGCGCTCGCGGCGTCGGCGGTCCTCGCACTGCTCGCCCCGCTGGCGCCCACCTTCGAGACCCTCGTCGTCGTCCGCGGGCTGCAGGGCATCGCCCTCGCGGCGCTGCCCGCCCTGTCGATGGCCCACCTCACCCACGAGGTCGCGCCGCGGCACCTCGGCGGCGCGGTCGGTCTGCTCATCGCCGGCAACACCCTCGGCGGGTTGTCCGGGCGGCTCGTCGCGTCCTGGGTCGCCGAGCTCGGCGGCTGGCGGGCCGGACTCGCCGCCGTCGGTGCGGTCTCGGTGCTCGCGACCGTCGCATTCCGGCTGCTCCTGCCGCCCGCGACGGCGCCCGCCCCGGCCCGCACGCGGCTGCGCGACCTCGGCGGACCGCTGCGCCGGCACCTCACCGACCGGGGCCTGCTCTGTCTGTTCGGGATGGCGTTCCTGCTGATGGGCGCGTTCGTGACCGTCTACAACTACCTCGGGTTCCGGCTGCTGGCCCCGCCGTTCTCGCTGCCCGGCACCCTGGTGGGGCTGGTGTTCCTCGGCTACCTCGCCGGCAGCTGGGCCTCCACCGGCGCGGGCAGGCTGGGGGACCGGTTCGGGCGCCGCCCGGTGCTGTGGGTGGCGACGCTGGTCGCGCTCGGCGGGATCTGGGTGACCCTGCCCGACCTGCTCCTCACCACCCTGGCCGGGCTGCTGCTGGTGACCGTCGGCTTCTTCGGCGCCCACTCGGTCGCCAGCTCCTGGGTGGGGCGGCGCTCGGCGATGCTGCCCGGTGCGGTGCCGGCCCAGGCGTCGTCGCTCTACCTGGTCGGCTACTACGCCGGGTCCAGCATCGGCGGCGCCGTCGGCGGGGTCGCCTACGACCACGCCGGCTGGGCGGGCGTCGTCGGCTACGTCAGCGCCCTGCTGGCCGGGGCGCTGGGGCTCGCCCTGGTCCTGCGGCGCACCCCGGCCCCGGCCTGAGCCCGGTTCAGAGCAGCAGGAGGGCCACGACCGCGCCGAGCAGCAGCAGCGCGGCCAGCACCAGCAGCAGCGCTCCGGCCCTGCGACGGCGGTCCGCGGCGGCACCGTCGTCGTGGTCGACCTCGGCCAGCGTGCTGTCCAGCGCGTGCGTCCCCGCCCCGTCCCCGGGTACCCCCGGCGCGGCCGGGACGGTGTCGTCACCGGCGGGTCGCTCCCGGGTGCCG
>NZ_WWFY01000526.1:0-3412 GCF_009864975.1 Pseudonocardia sp. SID8383 | reverse complement strand
CGGGTACGCCGAGGGCGGGGCGCTGCGCCGCGGCCGGGTGCGCCCGGTGCTGTCCGGGGTGGACGCCGTCGCCGCACGGGGCGAGCTGACCGTGCTGCTCGGGGCGAACGGCGCGGGCAAGTCCACCCTGCTGCGGACCCTCGCCGGGCTGCTGCCCGCGCTGGGCGGCACGGTCACCCTCGACGGCACCGACCTGCTCGGGCTGCGCGCACCGGAGCGGTCCCGCCGGGTCGGGGTGGTGCTGACCGACCGGCCGGACCCGGGGCAGCTGACCGGCCGCGACGTCGTCGAGCTGGGGCGGCTGCCGCACACCGGCGCCACCGGCGTGCTCACCGCCGGCGACGAGGCCGCCGTCGACGCCGCGATCGACGCGGTCCGCGCCGGCCCGCTGGCCGGACGCCCGCTGGCCCGGATGTCCGACGGCGAGCGGCAGCGGATGATGGTCGCCCGCGCACTGGCCCAGCAGCCCTCGCTGCTGCTGCTCGACGAGCCGAGCGCGTTCCTCGACGTCTCCTCCCGGGTCGCGCTGCTCGGGACGCTGCGCCGGCTGGCGGGGGAGCAGGACCTCGCGGTGCTGTTGTCCACCCACGACCTGGAGCCGGCACTGCGTCTGGCGGACCGGGCCTGGCTGCTCGACGGCGCGGGCGCGCTGCACACGGGGACGCCCGGTGAGCTGGCAGCCTCCGGGGCGGTGGGGGCGGCGTTCGACACCGACGAGCTGGCCTTCGACGCGCCCACCGGCACCTTCCGCCTCCGCACCCCAGGGTGACCGCGTCCGCGCCCCCCCCCGCACCCGGCCGCGCCGCCGGCGCCACCGCTCCCGGCCGCCCGGGAGGTACCCGGTCCGACGGCGGGCGGCCGCCGCCCCACCGGACCCGCGCCGCACGGGGTCCGACCGCACCGCACACCTCCGGACATGGGCGGCGGGACCGGAACCTGTGCGACGCCGCGCGTGTGCCGCGGGTGCGGGGCCGGAGCGCGGGATGAGTCGGAGCTGCGGAACGGACGCCGGACAGTGGTGCGGATCACTCGGATGGGGTCGTGACCGGCGGATGCGGGCCGGTCGTGCACGACCGGCCGCGCCGACGGCGCGGCGCCCGGTCCCGGTACCGCAGCCCGGCCGGGGTGTCCGTGGCTTCGTCGGGCACGACGCGACCCGGAGTCGCTAGGTTCGCGCCGGACGCGCCGCCCGTCCGGGTGCGCGCATCGGAACACGAGGAGATGCGATGACGCACGCCGCGAGCGCGGCCGAGCTCGAGTCGCTGCTGCTGACCCGGTCGCTCGACGACCCGGAGCTCGCCGCGGCCACCGAGCGGACCCCCGACATCCGGGTCCTGCCCGACGTGTCCGTGGTCAAGGTCGGCGGGCAGAGCTTCATGGACCGCGGCCGCGAGGCGGTGTTCCCGCTGGTCGAGGAGCTGTTGGAGGCCCGGTCCGCGCACCGGCTGCTGATCGGCACCGGCGGCGGCACCCGTGCCCGGCACGCGTACTCCCTGGCCGCCGGGCTCGGCCTGCCCACCGGTGTGCTCAGCTCGGTCGGCAGCGCCGTCGCCGGGCAGAACGCCACGATGCTCGGCTACCTGATGGCCCGGCACGGGGTGCCGGTCGTCGCCGGGGGCGGGTTCGACGCGCTGCCGCTGTCGCTGTCCGAGGTCCGCGCTGCGATCTTCGCCGGCATGCCGCCGTACGCCATGTGGCAGCCGCTGCCCGACGAGGGCGTCATCCCGCCCTACCGCACCGACGCCGGCTGCTACCTGGTCGCCGAGACCTACGGCTGCAAGAACATGATCTTCGTCAAGGACGAGGACGGTCTCTACACCGCGAACCCGAAGAACGACCCGTCGGCGACCCTGATCCCCGAGATCACCGTCGACGAGCTCGTCGAGCGGGACCTGCCCGACCTGATCGTCGAGCGCCCGGTGCTGGAGCTCATGCGGCACGCGACGCACGTCCGCTCGATCCAGATCGTCAACGGTCTCAAGCCCGGCAACCTCACCCGCGCGCTCGCCGGCGAGCACGTGGGCACGATCATCACCGCGGGAGACGCCCGATGAGCACCACCCACCCCAAGGACGTCGAGTCCCCGCTGGCCCGCCAGACCCTGCTCGACCGCGAGCAGGTCCGTCCCGTCGACCAGCAGCAGCCGGTCATCCGGATGCTGCCCCGCCTGCGCGTGGTCGTGCTCGGCGGCCGCTCGATCGTCGACCGCGGCCGCGACGTGCTGCTGCCGCTCGTCGAGGAGCTGCGCGCCGCGATCTCCGGCGACCCGCTGCTGATCGCCACCGGTGCCGGGGTCCGTGCCCGGCACGCGCTCGGCGTCGGCCTCGACCTGGGCCTGCCGACCGGTGCGCTCGCCGAGATCGCCGGCCGTGAGGCCGAGCAGAACGGGCACCTGGTCGCCGCGCTGCTCGCCGAGCAGGGCGTCGCCTACCTCGGGCACGACACCGTCGCCCACCAGCTGCCGGTGCACCTGGCCGCGTCGAACGCCGCCGTCACCAACGGCTATCCGCCCTACGGCGTGCACGAGCTGCCGACGGCGGCCGGGAAGATCCCGGCACACCGCACCGACACCGGCGCGCTGCTGCTGGCCGACGCGTGGGGCGCGGCCTCGCTGACCTACGTCCGCGACGTCGGCGGCGTGCTCGACGGGGACACCGTGCTGCGCGAGGCGTCCGCGGCCGACCTGCTCGCCGACGCCGCCCGGACCCTGCCGATCGACCGGGAGGCGCTGCGCACGCTGCAGCGCGCCCGGCACGTCCGGTCGGTGCAGATCGTCGACGGGACCGTCGCCGGGAACCTGACGAAGGCCCTGGCCGGGGAGCACATCGGGACCGTCGTCTCGGCCTGACCTCCGAGGACGGGATCCGTCCGGGTCCGGTGCCACGGTCGTGTCGTGGCGCCGAACCCGTTCCCCGTCCCGCAGGCGGAGATCGACCGCCTGCACGCCCGACTCGACGACACCGCCGGCCCGACGTACCGTCCGGCGCCGGGTGGTCCTCCGGCGTCCCGCCCGACCATCTGCGCGCGCTCGCCGACCACTGGCGGCACCACGTCGACTGACGGGCGGTGGAGGAGCGGCCGGCCGCGGACTCCGTCGTCGTCGACACCCCCGACCACGCCGGGGTGCACGCGCTGGTCCGCCGCTCGACGCGGTCCGACGCCGTACCGCTGCTGCCGGTGCACGGCTGGCCGTCCACCCCGGCGGACGTCCTCGACCTCCTGGGCCCCGCTCACCGAGCCGCTCCTCGACGACCTCCGGGCGTTCGCCCACTCCCTCGGACCCGAGTCCGGCGATCGATCAGTACTTCAGGGCGGTCGCGTGACGGGGGGGACAGCGCTGAGGTACTGATCGAGGTCGGCGCGGCCGGGAGCCGGCGAGCGCAGCCCGGGCGGCGCCGGGGCGGGGTCGGGC
>NZ_WWFY01000525.1:0-4686 GCF_009864975.1 Pseudonocardia sp. SID8383 | reverse complement strand
GCTCGACGTCGAGGGGCTGGGGATCGCGCTGCTGGAGGCCGCGGCGTCGGGGCTGCCCGTCGTCGTGGGCGACTCCGGCGGCGCGCCGGAGACCGTCGAGGAGGGTGTGACCGGCCACGTCGTGCCGGGACGTGACGTCGCCGCCGTCGCCGACCGGGTCGCGGACCTGCTCGCCGACCCCGCCCGGGCGACGGCGATGGGCCGCGCCGGACGGGCCCACGTCCGGCGGGTCTGGGGTGGGCCGTCGTCGGCGGCGCGCCTGCACGGCTTCCTGACCGGCGACGACGGGCCGCGCTGAGTGCACGACCCGTCGTCGACGGCGGGGTCAGCCCTTGTCGGCGGTGGTCCCCGCGTAGAGCGCCTCGATCTCGCCGGAGTAGGACTCCACGACGACCTTGCGCTTGACCTTCATCGTCGGCGTCAGCTCGCCGCCGGCCTCGCTGAAGTCGTGCGGCAGGATCGTGAACTTGCGGATCTGCTCGGCCCGCGAGACGGCCTGGTTGGCGTCCTCGACCGCGGCCGCGATCTCGCCGCGCAGCTCCGGGTCGTCGACGAGGTCGGCGGCCGAGCTGCCGTCGCCCGCGGGCTTGCCGTTGCGCTCGCGCCAGCCCGGCAGGGCGTCCGGGTCGATGGTGACCAGCGCGGAGATGAACGGCCTCTGGTCGCCGATCACGATGCACTGCCCGACCAGCGGGTGCGCCCGCAGCCGGTCCTCGAGCACGGCCGGGGCGACGTTCTTGCCGCCGGCGGTGACGATGATCTCCTTCTTGCGGCCGGTGATGGTGAGGAAGCCGGCGTCGTCGAGCTCGCCGATGTCGCCGGAGTGGAACCAGCCGTCGGACTCCAGGGCCTCCTTCGAGGCCTCCTCGTTCTTCCAGTAGCCGCGGAAGACGATGTCGCCGCGCAGCATGATCTCGCCGTCGGAGGCGATCCGGACCGCGCAGCCGGGGACCGGGCGGCCCACCGAGCCGACGCGCTGGGCGTCGAGGGTGTTCAGGGTGATGCCGGCGGAGGTCTCGGTCAGGCCGTAGCCCTCCAGCACGGGCAGCCCGACGCCGCGGAAGAAGTGCCCGAGCCGGCCCCCGAGCGGGGCCGAGCCGGACACCGCGGCCTTGACCCGGCCGCCGACGGCGGCGCGCAGCTTGCCGTAGACGAGCTTGTCGAACAGTGCGTGCCGGGCCTTGAGCAGCAGGCCGGGCCCGCCCGCGTCGAGGGCCTCGGAGTAGGCGATCGCGGTGTCGGCGGCCGCGTCGAAGATCTTGCCCTTGCCGTCGTTGTGCGCCTTGAGCCGCGCGCCGTTGTAGACCTTCTCGAACACCCGCGGCACCGCCAGCAGGAAGGTCGGCCGGAAGTCCGCCAGGTCGGGCAGCAGGGTCTTCACGTCGGGGGAGTGGCCGACGATCGTGCGGGTGGACAGGCAGCCGCACTGGATGGCCTTGCCGAACACGTGCGCGAGCGGCAGGAACAGCAGCACCGAGTCCCCGGGCTCGAACAGGTGCGGGATCGTCGCGGCGATCGTGCGGATCTCGGCGATCAGGTTGCGGTGGGTCAGCTCGCAGCCCTTGGGGCGACCGGTGGTGCCCGAGGTGTAGATCAGGGTGCAGAGGTCGTCGGCGCGCACCCCGCCGCGACGTTCGTGCACCACGTCGTCGGGGGTGTCCGCGCCGAGGCCGCGCAGCTGCTCGACCGCCGAGGGGGCGTCCGGGGCCGACGCGGCAGGCTCGATCTGCCAGACGGTGCGCAGCTCGGGCAGGTCCCCGCGGACCTTCTCCACCGACGCGGCGTGCTCGGCGGTCTCCACGACGATCCCGACGGCGCCGGAGTCGGACACGATCCAGGAGATCTGGTCCGGCGACGACGTCTCGTAAATCGGCACGGTGACCCCGCCCGCGGCGAGGATCGCGTAGTCGAACAGGGTCCACTCGTACCGGGTCCGCGACAGCAGTGCGACCCGGTCCCCGGCCTGCACACCCGCGGCGATAAGCCCGGCGGCGATCCGGGTGACCTGCTCACCGAACTCGGCCGCGGTCACCTCCGACCAGGTTCCGTCCGCGCCCTTGCGGCGGTAGAGCACGTCCGACGGGTGCTGCGCGGCGTTGTCGAACACGGCGTCCGAGAGCGATTCCTCGTCTCCCACGGACACCGCGGCGGGAACGCTGTACTCACGCACGGGGATCGACCTCCTGGCGGCCTCGACAGGCTGAACGCGGTCACCGCGACGGCTGCGGCGACACCTCGGAGCAGAACCTACCGGAGAGTAGGGTCCACGTACATCGATTCGGACATAACGGATCGGTCGGTGGTGCCGCCGGTCCGGTCCGGGCCGCGACGGTACCCGTGACCGGCGCCGTCGCACGGGGTGGCACGCTGACCGGGTGCCCGCGATCGACGTGATCGACGAGACCTTCCTGGCCGTGCCCCGCGAGCGGGTCGCGGCGGAGTTCGCCGACCCGGCCCGGTGGCCGTCGTACTGGCCCGACCTGCGCCCCGAGGTCGCGCACGACCGCGGACCGGCCGGGCTGCGCTGGACCGTGACCGGCGCGCTCGTCGGGACCATGGAGGTCTGGTGCGAGCCGGAGGGCGACGGCACCGTCCTGCACTTCTTCCTGCGCGCGGACCCGGACGGCCCGCCGCCCGGTGGCCGGCTGCGGCGCCGCCGGTGGCTGCGCGCGGAGTCCGACCGGCGGCACCGAGCGTTCAAGGCGCACGCCTTCGCGCTCAAACGGCGCCTGGAGGACGGGCGCCCGGCGGGCGTCGCGCCGTCGGCGTTCCGGCCGGACCGGACGGCCTGAGCGTGCGGCTGCACGTCGTCACCGACGTCCACGGCGCCACCGTCCCGCTCGCCCGCGCCGCCGAGGGCGCCGACGGGGTGCTGGTACTCGGCGACCTGCTGGAGTTCATCGACTACCGCGACCCGACCAACGGGATCATCTCCCGGCTGCTCGGGCCCGAGGTGGCCGCGGAGTTCGGCCGGATGCGCCGGATCGGGGCGCCGCGCGGGCAGATGCTGGGTCTGCTGGAGCGCTCCTGGGCCCGGTTCACCGACCCGGCCGCCGCCGTCGCCGAGGCCGTCGCCGCGCAGTACGCCGAGGTCTTCGGGGTGCTGGGCGGGCTCGGGGTACCGGTCTGGGCGATCCCGGGCAACGTCGACGTCCCCGACGCCTGGCCCGACACCGACGGCGTCACCCGCGCCGACGGACGGGTGGTCGAGATCGGCGGTCGCCGGTTCGGCTTCCTCGGCGGGGTGCCGCTGCCGCCCGGGATCGACCCGCGCCGTACCGGCCCCTGGCGGCCGCACTTCGTGACCCACGAGGACTGGACCGCGCGCCTGGACGCGCTCGGCCCGGCCGACGTGCTGTGCACCCACGTCCCGCCGGCGCACCCGGGCCTGACCTACGACGTCGTCACCCGCCGCGCCGAGATCGCCAGCGCCCCGCTGGCTGCGCGGATCCGGGCCGAGCAGCCGTCGCACGCCCTGTTCGGTCACGTGCACCAGCCGCTGCACCGTCGCGCGCGGATCGGCCGCACCGAGTGCGTCAACGCCGGACACTTCCGCGCGCACGGCACGCCCTACGTGCTCCGGTTCTGACCACCGGATAGCCTCCCGCCATGGCCGACGCGACCTCGTCCTCGATCCACATCGACGCCCCGCCGGAGCGGGTCATGGCGGTGGTCGCGGACTTCGCGTCCTACCCCGAGTGGACCGACCAGATCACCAGCGTCGAGATCCTCGACGCCGGTGCCGACGGTCGCGCCCGCCAGGTCCGCTTCGCGATGGACGCCGGGGCCATCAAGGACACCTACACCCTCGACTACGACTGGGCCGCCGACGACCGCTCGGTGTCCTGGACGCTGGTCAAGGGCGGCATCCAGCGCGCCCAGGACGGCGCGTACCGGCTGGTCGGCGACGCCGGCGGCACCACCGTCACCTACGAGCTCAGCGTCGAGGTCAACTTCCCGATGATCGGGATGCTCCGTCGCAAGGCGGAGAAAGTGATCATCGACGCCGCGTTGAAGGGCCTCAAGCGCCGCGTCGAGAAGGGCTGAGCCGGTCGGCGGCGACCCGGACGCGATCGTTAGGCTCCGCGCTGTGCGCGTCGTGCTCTTCACCGGCAAGGGCGGGGTCGGCAAGACGACCCTGGCCGCCGCGACGGCCGCGCACGTGGCCGGGACCGGCCGGTCCGCGCTGGTCGTGTCCACCGACCCGGCGCACTCCCTCGGCGACGCGCTGGACGCCGAGCTGGGCGCCGAGCCCGCCGAGGTCACCGAGAACCTGTGGGGCGCCCACATCGAGGCCCGGCACCTGCTCGAGGGCGCCTGGGGCGACCTGCAGGGGCACCTGCGCACGATGCTCGCCGGGGCCGGTGTGGACGAGCTCGTCGCCGACGAGCTGACCGTGCTGCCCGGCGTCGAGGACCTCCTCGCGCTGGTCGAGGTGCAGCGCTACGCCGACTCGGGCCGCTTCGACGTCGTCGTCGTCGACTGCGGGCCGACCGCGGAGACGCTGCGGCTGCTCACCCTGCCCGAGGCGCTGTCGGGCTACCTGGAGCGGCTGTTCCCCGCGCACCGCCGCGCCGTGCGCGGCCTGGTCGCCGGGCTCGCCGGGGCCAAGGCCGACGGCGCGGGCTGGGACCGCACGATCGACGCGCTCGGCGTGCTGGCCGAGCAGCTGCGCGGGCTGCGCGG
>NZ_WWFY01000524.1:0-5740 GCF_009864975.1 Pseudonocardia sp. SID8383 | reverse complement strand
TCGCGGTGCCGTCGGTGGCGGTGCCGTCGGTGGCGGTGCCGTCGGTGACGGTGGAGCCCGCCGTGGTGGAGCCGGTGGCCGTCGTGCCGGTGGCCGCGCCGTCGGCGGCGTCGGTGGCGGTCGTGGCGGGGCCGTCGGCGGTCGCCCGGTCCGTCGCGACGGAGCCGGCCGCATCGTCGGTCTCCGGGGTACCGGTCGCCGTGCTGCCGTCCGTGGGCCTGCTCGTGTCGGAAGCCATGGGCCGCACCGTACGCGAGGTCAAGATCGTCGTGACGGCCCCCCACCTGGGCGGATACGCCGTCGTGTCCGTTCCGCCGGGCCTGTCACCGGATGGGGGGCGGTGACCGGTCGCTACCCGACGGTCGCGCCGGCCGCGGTCCGGCCGGCGGGTTCGCCGGTGCCGGCGAGCACGGTGACACCGTCCGCGGGGGACCCGGCCCCGACCCGTCGCACGGGGCCGTCGCGCAGCCCGGACAGCACGACCTCGATCCGGGCCAGCACCGCCGTGCGGGTGCGTCCGTCGACGCCGACGACGTCGACGACCACCGTGCCGAGCGCCGCCGAACCCGACGCCGCCCACTGCCCGGACCAGCCGAGCACGATGCCCGGCCCCGCGGGCGGGGACGCGGACCCGACGGAGCGGTGGTCGAACCCGAGGGTCCGCAGGACCGGGTCGGCGGTGAGGGCGTCGCGGATCCGCTGGTCGGGCGTCGTGGTCATGCGGGCCTCCCGGTGCCGACCGTCGTCGATCATGTCCGGTACCGACGGTAGGGAGCCCGTGTGCCACGGGGAATGAGGTGGAGGTTAGAAGGAGGTAAGCGATCGGCCGTCCCGGGCCGGTTCCAGCGGCAGCAGCAGGGTGACCACCGACGGCGACCGGCGGGCGGTGAGCCGTCCGCCCTCGGCCTCGGCGAGCCGCCGGGCGAGGGCGACCCCGAGGCCGCGCCGGCCGTCGCTGCCCGACAGGTCCTCCTCGGCCACCCCGGGCCCCTCGTCGGCGACGTCGACGGCCACGGCGTCCGGCCCGGCCTCCCGCGCGGTCAGCGCGACCGCGCCGGCCCCGTGCTGGACGGCGTTGTCGAGCAGGGCGGCGACGATCTGGCGGACCGCCGCGGCGGAGGCGGGCGGATCGGGCAGGGCGCCGTCGCGGGACACCGAGAACGACCGCCCGGCGCGGGACAGCCGGTCGCCCCACTCGGCCTGCGCCTCGTCGAAGAGCCGGGCGAGGTCGACCGGAACGGCGTCACGGCTGCGTTCGCGGGCGAGCAGCAGCAGCTCGTCGATGGTGCGCTCCAGCCGGTCGACCGAGGCCAGCCCGTCCTCCACGGTCGCGGGCCGCAGCAGCGCCGGGTCGTCGAGCGCGGACTCCAGCCGCAGCCGCAGCCCGGCCAGCGGCGTCCGCAGCTGGTGCGAGGCCTCCGCGGAGAACGCCCGCTCGCGGGCCAGCAGGTCGTCGAGGCGGCCTGCGGTGTGGCCGAGCGCGGACCCGACACGGTCGAGCTCCCCGATGCCGGTGGGCGCGGGACGGACCCCGAAGTCGCCCTCGCCGAGCCGGGCCGCGTCGCGGGCCATCGACTCCAGCGGCGCCGTCAGGTGCGCGGCCAGGCGCATCGCGAGCGCCCACACCGCGACCAGCACCAGCCCGGCCAGCGCGACCATGCCGAGGTAGAGCGGCACGAGCGAGGACCACACCGCCGAGGCCGGGCGGGCCGCGCGCACCACCCCGACGACGTCGTCGCCGTCGGTCACCGGGGACACCGCGACGAGCTGCCCCGGCGGGGACGACGACAGACCCCGGTCCAGGACCCGGTCGACGCCCTCGTCGCCCTCCGGCGGGCCGTCGCCGGTGGTGCGGTCGCCGTCGGAGTCGTAGAGCGCGACGGCGGTGTCGTCGTCGCGGCCGTCGGGCAGCCGGGCCGGGACCCGGTCGTGGACGACGTCGTCGTAGACCGAGCGGGCGGCGAAGTCCGCGATGCGCTGCAGCGACTCGCGCTGCTGGGCGACGGTGTAGCGCTCCAGCCCGACGGCCAGCGGGACCCCGAACAGCACCAGCGTCACCCCGACCGCGACGAGGGTGAGGCGCACGATGCGGCGTCTCACCGGAGGCCCCCGGGCAGCTCCAGGCGGTACCCGTGCCCGCGCAGGGTGGTGATCAGCGGGACCCGGGGGCCGTCGTGCGCGGCGAGGTGGCGGCGCACCGCGGCCACGTGCACGTCGAGGGTCTTGGTGGAGCCGAACCAGTGCGCGTCCCACACGTCGGTCATCAGCACCTCGCGGCTCAGCGCGGTGCCCGGGTCGGTCGCGAGCCGGGCGAGCAGGTCGAACTCGCGGGTGCGCAGGACCAGCTCCCGCCCGGCGACGGTGGCGCGGCGCGCCCCGGTGTCGACGCGCAGGTCCCCGACCTCCAGCACGTCCCCGGTGCGGTCGCCGCCGGCGCGCCGCAGGTGCGCCCGGATCCGGGCGAGCAGCTCGGCCAGGCGTACCGGCTTGGTCAGGTAGTCGTCGGCGCCGGCCTCCAGTCCGAGCACCACGTCCATCTCCGCGGTCCGGGCGGTCAGCACGACCAGCACCGCGTCGGGGCGCAGCGTGCGCAGCCGACGGCACACCTCGACGCCGTCGAGGTCGGGCAGCCCGAGGTCGAGCAGGACCAGGTCGAACGGGGTGTGCCCGGCCGCCGCGAGCGCCGGGCCGCCCGCCTGCTCCCACCGGACGTCGTAGCCGTGCCCGGTCAGGCTGCCGCGCAGGACGTCACCGATCGTGCGGTCGTCCTCGACGAGCAGGATGCGGGCGTTCACCGGCCCGATCATCGTCCCTCCGGCCGGGCCGGCGCACCCCGTGCGGCCTAGGAACCGCCGTAGGGCGGCTCCCCCGTCTCCGGGACGAGCACCGGGGTGTCCTCGTCGAGGGTCTCGCCGCGGAAGAACGGCCGCAGCCGCACCGCGCAGGCCAGCATCAGCGGCACACCGAGCGCGATCATGCCGACGCCGATCACGAACACCCCGCCGACCGGACCGAAGGAGGTCTCGCCGTAGGCGGGGTCGAGCATGTCGACCGAGCTCTGCACGAACGCCCACACCATGACCACGCCGCCGAGCAGCGGCAGCAGGCCGCGCAGCAGCAGGTCGCGCGGCGAGCGGAGCAGGGTGCGCCGGAAGTACCAGACGCAGGCGAAGGCGGTGATGCCGTAGTAGAACGCCACGGCCAGGCCGAGCGAGGCGACGGTGTCGAGCAGCGCGTCGGAGCTGACCAGTCCCAGCACCAGGTAGAACACCACCGCGGACAGCCCCATGACGACGGTGGCGAACCCGGGCGTCGCGTAGCGGGGGTGGACGCTGCCGAAGCGGCGCGGGACCGCCCCGTAGACGGCCATCGCCAGCGCGCCGCGCGCGGTGGGCAGGATTGTGGTCTGGGTCGACGACGCCGCCGACACCGCGACGGTCAGCAGCAGCACCGCGGTGAGCACCGTGCCGCCCATCGGGGCGCCGAGCAGGGTGAGCACGTCCTCGGAGTGCTCGGGGTTCGCCAGGCCGATCCCGGTCGCGCCGAACCCGGCGTAGGACTGCAACGCGACGGCGACGACGACGTAGATCGCCAGCAGGATCACCGTGGCCAGCAGCGCCGCCCGGCCGGGGGTGCTCGTCGAGCCGCGGGTCTCCTCGCCGACGGCCAGACAGGCGTCCCAGCCCCAGTACACGAAGATGCACAGGATCAGCGCCTGCGCGGCGGCGGAGCCGGTGATCCCGGTCGGGTCGAACCAGCTCCAGCTCGGCAGCACGGCCTGCGGGCCGGCGTCGCCGGAGTACACGAGCCACAGCGCCCCGGCGGCCAGGACGGCGAGCACCACGATCTGGAAGACGATCAGCGCGTTCTGGAACCGCTCGGACAGCACGATCCCGCGATGGCTGACCCAGGTCATGACCAGGATGAACAGCACCCCGACGCCGACCTTGACCAGCGTGTTCTCGGCGGCGGCGACGAACCCGAGCGCGCGCAGGGTGTACACGGCGGCGATCTCGGCCACGTTGGCCAGCACGATGATCGCCGACACCGCGACGCCCCAGCCGCCCATCCACCCGACCCACGGCCCGAAGGCCTTGGTGCCCCAGGTGAACGTCGTCCCGCAGTCGGGCACCGCGCGGTTCAGCTCGCGGTAGGCGACGGCGACGAACAGCATCGGCACGAACGCGACGAGGAACATCGCGGGCGCCTTCTCGCCGACGGCGAGGACGACGTAGCCGAGCGTCGCGGCCAGGCTGTAGGCCGGCGCGGTGGCGCCGAGCCCGATGACGGTGTTGCCCCACAGACCCAGCGCTCCGGTGCGGAGACCCTTCGGGCCGGCCTCCACGAGGGGAGGCGGTGCGGCGGCGGTCAACCGCCGTTCTCGGAGGTGAGGATGGTCAGCACGGTGGTCGTTCCCCGTCTCGTCGGCTCCCGCCCGGGCCGGCGGCGGCACACAGGATGCGGCACGGGCGCGCCCGAACGGAAACAGCGGTGGCCCGTCTCACGCCGCGACCCCGCCGCGGGGGTCAGCACTGCCGGTGCGGCGTGCCCCGCACGCTGAACCAGTAGGCGCCCGCCTCGGCGCCGGAGATCCCGGTGCGGACCTCGGCGGTGGCCGGACGGCCGAAACGGCGCCGGATCGCCTTGCGGGCCGTCTTCTCGATGCGGGCGGCGAGCCGCTCCGGCTCGGAGCACCCGGACATGGTCAGCACGGCGACGAAGGCGTACCGGGCGGGTCCGCGCCGCGGCCAGGGGCCGGTGCCGTCGGCCAGGGACAGCTCGACGGTCATCGGACGCTTGCGGTGCGTGTACAGGGCACGGGTCAGCTCTGCCTCCACGACGTCCGCCTCGACGCCCGCGGGTGCCTCGACCCGGACGACCGCCATCACGGCGTTCGCCGCGGCCCCACCTGTCACCACGGTCACGGTCATGGACTCCTTCCGGGCGCGCGTCACCCCCGACGGAACGCGCATCACGGACATTCATCCCCGGTCCCGGGGGGTCTAAACAAGGACTTGACCGAAAAAGACGCCTCAGGATCACGAGAATCGCTCATCGAGTCACCCGTTCGAGCACCTCCAGGACGTGCTCGTAGTCACGCCCGGTAGCACGGCTCATGCCGAGCTCGCAGGTCCTGTTGCAGGAGGCGTAGGCGTCGGCGTCGACCCCGGCGAGCTCCCAGGCCTGCGGTGCGGTGGCCGCCGCGGTCAGCTCCGGGTGCAGCATCCCGCGGTCCCCGGCGAACCCGCAGCAGCTCCACGAGTCGGGGACGACGACGTCGTCGGCGACGGCCCCGGCCAGGCGCCGCAGCGGGTCCAGCAGGCCGAGCTGGGTGGCCGAACAGGTCGGGTGCAGCACGAGCCGGGCCAGCCGGGCGGGCACGGTGAGCGCGGGCAGGATCCGGTCGGCGGTGAATTCGACGGCGTCGAGGACCCGCAGGCCGCGGTAGCGCTCGGGCCCGGCCGCGACCATCACCCGCAGCCCCTCGGTGCACGACGACGCGTCGGACACCACCGGGAGCGCCCCGGCGCGGGTCGTCGTCCACAGCGCGGGGAGGACCCGCTCGGCCATCGCCGCGGCGCCCTCGGTGAGCCCCTTGGACTTCCACGGCGTGCCGCAGCACAGCGACCCCAGGCCGGCGGGTGCGCTCGCCCGCAGGCCCGCCCGCGCGCAGAGCCGGGCGAACGCCTCGCCCGCGCCGGTGCCCGCCGAGCCGAACATGGCGCCGGTACAGGAGGAG
>NZ_WWFY01000523.1:0-6613 GCF_009864975.1 Pseudonocardia sp. SID8383 | reverse complement strand
CGGCGCGACCGGAGGTAGGCCCGCGGGCCGTTCAGCAGACCCCGGTTGCGCGTCTGGTCGGCGTCGGCGGGCATCGCCACGCCGGCGCCTGCCTCGCGGTCGGAGATGTGGCGCAGCCGGGCGACCGCCGCCGGCAGCCGGCGCAGCGCGACCGACCGGCCCTGCGGCGACAGCGCCACCTTCGCCAGGAAGCTGCCCAACCCGATCGCGTAGCCCTCGAGCTGGGTGTTCAGCGCGGCCTGGTCGGGGCGGTGGTGGTGCCAGAGGTAGGCGCCCGGGGCGTAGCCGAGGACGTTGCCGGCCAGGATCATGCGGACCAGGAACTCGCAGTCCTCGCCGCCGTGGGTGGGGGTGCCCGGGCCCATGGCCTCGTCGAAGCCGCCGACGGCGCGGGCGGCCCCGGACCGCACGGCGAGGTTGGCGCCGATGCCGAACAGGCCGGGTGCGAACGGGAAGATCGGGGAGTCCGCGGGGGGCTCGGCGAGGGTGAACCGGCGCGGGGTGAAGCCCTTGTTCCAGGCCAGGGCGACGTCGGCGGCGCGCTCCTCGGGGCTGCCCAGGCGGGCGGCCAGTACCGGGCCGGAGACGCAGGCGAGCTCGGGGTCCGCGGCGAAGGCGCCGGCGATGCGCGAGGCCCAGGCGGGGTCGACCTCGGTGTCGTCGTCGGTGAAGGCGACGATCTCGGTGCGGGCCTCGGCCAGACCCCGGTTGCGCCCGATGGACGCACCGCGCCGCGGCTCGCGGACGTAGCGGACGCGATCGGAACCCGCGGCCCGCACGGCCAGCTCGGTCCGCTCGTCGTCCGGGTCGTTGTCGACGACGACGACCGACAGCGCCGGGTGGTCGGAGGCGAGGACCGCGCGCAGGCAGCGGGCCAGCGACTCGGGCCGGTTGCGGGTCGCGACGACCACGGTGACCGGGTCGGCCGCGGACGGCGCGACGGCGACGGTGCCGGCCGCGGGCAGTGCGGCGACGGCGAGCGAGAGCTCCGCGGCGGTCGCGCGCCCGGCGCGCAGCGGCACGGTGACCTGACCCTGCGGGGTGCCACCGACGGTGACCAGCAGCCGTGCGGCGGCGAACCGCCGGTCGACCTCGAGGTCGCGGGCCGGGGCGAGCCGGTCGAGCTCACCCACCCAGGTCGGTACGTCGGGAGTCATCGCCATGGACCCCATCGTGCTCACCGTCGCTGTGACGACGCTGAGATCGGCCTGTGGGACAACGGAGTGTGGGGCGCGCCACCCCGGACGAGTTCCGGGCCCCGCACCGCAGACCCTCCCCTCACGTGAGAGTACGGTCGGGCTGTTCGCGCGCTCCCGCCGTCGTGGCCCGCGGCCCCGCCCCTCCCCCGACGTGAAAGCGACCGTCGTATCGTGCCCCGCTCCGCCCTGCCCGACCTCGCCACGCTGCGTGCGCGCTGGACACCCCGCCTGGTGCGCACCGAGGTGCTCGCCGGACTCGTCGTCGCGCTCGCCCTGATTCCCGAGGCCATCGCGTTCTCGATCATCGCCGGGGTGGACCCCCGGGTCGGCCTGTACGCCTCGTTCACCATGGCCGTGGTCATCGCGGTCTGCGGCGGGCGACCGGCGATGATCTCGGCCGCCACCGGCGCGATCGCGCTGGTCGTGGCCCCGCTGTCGCGGGAGTACGGCGTCGAGTACCTGTTCGCCGCGGTCGTGCTCGGCGGGGTGCTGCAGATCGCGCTGGCCGCCGCGGGCGTCGCGCGACTGATGCGCTTCCTGCCACGCAGCGTGATGGTGGGCTTCGTCAACGCACTCGCGATCCTGATCTTCACCTCACAGGTGCCCCAGCTGGTCGGCGTGCCCTGGGCGGTCTACCCACTGGTCGCCGTCGGCCTGGCGGTCATCGTCGGGCTGCCGCGGCTGACCCGCGTCGTCCCGGCACCGCTGGTCGCCATCGTCGGGCTGACCGTGGTCACGGTGACGGTCGCGGTCGCCGTGCCGACCGTCGGCGACCAGGGCGCGCTGCCGGACACGGTGCCGCTCCCGCACCTCCCCGCGGTGCCGCTGACGTGGGAGACGCTGCGGATCGTCGCGCCGTACGCGCTCGGCGTCGCGCTGGTCGGGCTGATCGAGTCGCTGATGACCGCGCGCCTGGTCGACGACATCACGCAAACCGGCTCGGACAAGACCCGCGAGTCGTGGGGCCAGGGGGTCGCGAACATCGTCACCGGTTTCACCGGCGGCATGGGCGGCTGCGCGATGATCGGCCAGACGATGATCAACGTGAAGGCGTCCGGGGCCAGGACGCGGCTGTCCACGTTCCTGGCGGGGGTGTTCCTGCTGGTCCTCGTGGTCGCACTCGGCGACGTCGTCGCGCTGATCCCGATGGCCGCCCTGGTCGCGGTGATGGTCATGGTGTCGGTCGGGACGTTCGACTGGCACTGCATCCGTCCGGCGACACTGCGCCGGATGCCGCGCAGCGAGACGGCGGTGATGCTGACGACCGTCGTGGTCACCGTCGGCACCGACAACCTCGCCTTCGGCGTGGGCGCCGGCGTGCTCGTCGCCTCGGTGCTGTTCGCGAACCGGGTGTCACGGCTGGTCGGGGTGGACCGCACCGTCGACGACGGCGGGGCGGTCGTCTACCGCGTCACCGGCCAGCTGTTCTTCGCCTCCAGCAGCGAGCTGAGCACCGCGTTCGCCCCCGAGGGCGACCCCGACGAGGTGACCGTCGACCTGTCCGGCGCGCACGTGTGGGACGCCTCGACCGTCGCCGTCCTCGACGACCTGCGGCGCCGCTACGCGCGGTCCGGCCGCACGCTCGTCGTCACCGGGATGAACGACGACAGCCGCGACCGCCACGAGCGGCTCGCCGGACACCTCGGCGGCGGGCACTGACCACCGGGACCTAGGCCCGCCCGCGTGCCGCCAGCACCTCGGGGATCCGGTCCTCGATCCAGCCGACGAGACCGGCGAGGTGGCCGGTCACGCCGTGGCCGAGCCCGGTGAGGCCGTAGCTGACCTGCGGCGGGGTGGTCGCGACGACCTCGCGGTGCACGAAGCCGTCGCCCTCCAGGGTGCGCAGGGTCTGGGCCAGCATCTTCTCGCTGATCCCGCCGACGGCGCGGCGGAGCGCGGAGAACCGGTGGTCCTCGCGGGACAGGACCACGAGCACGAGGACCGCCCACTTCGACGTCACGTGGTCGAGGACCGACCGCGACGGGCAGCTGCTGTCGAACGCGTCACCCGAGAACAGGCCCGTGGGCCGCTCCACCTGCGTGCTCACCGTTCACCCACCTACTTACCAGAAGGTACGTACTTACCGGACGTAAGCCTATCCGGCAGTGTCGGCACCGTCCACGACGAGATGAGGAGACAGCGATGATCATCGTGACCGGGGCGAGCGGGAAGCTGGGCGGCGCGGCCGTGCGGGCGCTGCTGGAGACCGTGCCGGCGGAGCAGGTGGGCGTCCTCGCCCGGTCCGCGGAGAAGGTGGCCGACCTGGCCGCGGCCGGGGTCCGGGTGCACGTCGGCGACTACGAGGACCCGGCCTCGCTGACGGCGGCGTTCGCCGGCGCCGACGGGCTGCTGTTCGTGTCCGGCTCCGACGTGACCCCCGGGGTGCGCGAGCGCCAGCACGGCAACGTGGTCCGCGCCGCGGCCGACGCGGGCGTCGGCCATGTCGTCTACACCAGCGCGATCGGCGCGGACCGGCCCGGCGCGCCCGCGTTCCTCGCCGACCACACCCTCACCGAGGAACTGCTGCGCGGCTCCGGACTGCCGGTGACGCCGCTGCGCAACACCTTCTACTCGGACATGTTCGTCAACCCGGGCGTGGTCGCCACCGCGCTGGAGGCCGGGGAGACGGTCGCCGCGGACGGCGGCCGGGCGCTCAACACCGCCACGATCGCGGACCTCGCGCGGGCCGCCGCCGTCGTCGTGGCCGGCGGGCCGCAGGAGCACGCCGGGCGCGCCTACGAGCTGCGCGGACCGCTGTGGACCTACGACGAGCTGGCCGCGACGATCGCCGCGGAGTCCGGCCGGCCGGTGTCGCACCGCCGGGTACCGCTCGACCAGGCCCCGGCCCCCGCCTTCATCGGCGAGTTCGTCTCGTCGGGAATGTTCGCCGAGCCGTCGGAGGACCTCGCGACGCTGCTCGGCCGCCCGGCGACCGGGATGCCCGAGCTGGTCCGCGCCGCCCTGGCCTGAGCCGGGAACAGAACACCCGGCGCCGCGGTTGTGGTTGACGTATCAACCGAACGGGCCGGAAGGAGGCCGCACCGATGAGGATCGACGCGCTGTCCTGGATGACCGGGACGGAAGCAGGGCCTGCCGATCGGTGGGAGCACGCCGGGTACCTGTTCGACTCCGGCGACCCCGCGGGGGCCGCGACGGTGCTCGCCGAGCTCGTCGCCGAGCAGCCCGGGGCCGCCGCGGTCCGGCTGCTGCTGGCCCGCGCGTACTACCACTCCGCGCAGCTCGGCCGGGCCGAGACCGAGCTCCGCGAGCTGGTGCGCCGCGAGCCGGCCGACGGGTACGCCCACCTGCTCCTCGGGCGCACCCTGCAGCGCCGTTCGCGCCACGACGAGGCCGCGCCGCACCTGCGGCTGGCCGAGGCGATGGGCGTCAGCGCCGGGTGACCGTGCTCGGCAGCGCCGGTTCCGACCGGCGCTGCCGGGGCACCACCACCGCGCCGGGGAGCCCGCCGACGACCGGGACGCGGTCCGCGAACAGCAGGTAGCCACCGCAGGTGAGGGTGGCGAACAGCCCCAGCTCGATCGCGGCGTGCAGCCCGTCGGAGAGCATCGCGATCATGCCGAGGTGCAGCCCGGTCCCGGCGACGACGGCGACCGGCCGCAGCCGCGACGACCACAGCCCGAACGCGACGAACAGCTCGGTGAGTACCGCGCCGAACGCCATCGGCACCAGGAACACCGGCGTCAGCATCGCCGCCGGGACCAGCACCGAGTCCCACGTCCAGGACGCCAGACCGTTGCCGGACAGGAAGTCCGGACGGATCTTCGAGATCGCGGCGTAGAAGTAGACGATCGTGATCTGCGCCCGCAGCACCAGCACCGGCGCCGCCCACACCCGGTCGGCGCCGTGTCCGCGCCGGGACCGGAGTGACCAGGCCGCGTCGCAGTCGGAGAACGACAGCAGCACCGCCGCGGTGAACAGCAGGTAGGTGTGGTTGGAGTAGTAGCCCGCACCCCAGACGAAGCCGGCGGTGCACAGCCCGACCAGCAGGGCCGCCGCCCGCGCGTTCCACCCCACGACGACGGCCAGCGCCGCCAGCCCCATCACCGCGCCGAGCGCGAGCCAGACCGGGGCGGGCAGCGTCGGGCCGACCCCGAACAACGGCCCGGCCCGGGTCCCGAGCAGCGGGCTCGCGCCGAGCTCGACGGCCTTCAGCCCGGCGACGAGCCCGACCAGGATCCGGTACCCGGCCAGCGGGCGGGCGGGGAGCGTGTCGGGGAGCCTCAGCACGACTGCTCCCACTCCGGGGCGCCGTCCCGGGTCCGCGACACCGAGACGAGGTCCGGGGCCGCCGCGCACAGCAGCCCCGGGACCGTGGCTCCGTAGTGGACGGTCCGCTGCGGCCACGGCAGGCCCCCGGTGTCGAGGGCGCGGGACGCGCCGTCGGCGGTCCTTCCGGTGTAGGCGTACTCCGTCGACGACGCGACGAACATGCTCCAGGAGTAGCGGCGCGGCGGCTCGGTGGTGGCCAGGCCGACCGCGGGGATCGCGACCTCCAGGGCCACGACGCCCGCGAGCAGCCACCCCGCGGTCCTGCGTGTGAGAAGCGGCACGTCCACTCATCGCCCCGCAACGGTCCGGTGTTAGCCGGTCACTTCCCGTCGAGGGAGTAGATCCGGACCCAGTCCACCTCGTACGTCGCCGGCTGCATGTTGCCGCCGAAGAAGTTGTCGAGCTGGATCGTCAGGTGCCCGCTGGGCATGTCCTGGATGTTCTTGCGGCCGGGCCGGGCACCGCCGGAGAAGGAGAACCACTCCTTGCCGTCGATGAAGCCCTTCACGTGGTCGGGCGTCCACTCGACGGCGACGTTGTGCCACTCGCTCAGCGGTGCACCGCAGTTCTTCTCCTTGGCGTACTCCTGCTGGACCGCGCCGCGGCCGTGCGGGTAGTGGATGAACGCCTCGGCGCACTGCTCGCCGGGCGCGCCGTTCTCGAGGAAGTCGTACTCGCCGTCCTGGGGCCAGCGGTCCGACTGCGGCCAGATGATCAGCAGCGGGTGGTACTGCCTGCCGTTGTCCGCGCCGGTGGCCTCGGAGCGGACGCGGGCCTCCCAGCGGCCGTATCGCTGGTTGAACTTCGACGAGATCCACGCCGAGTCGCCGTTCCGCAGCCCGGTCTGGATCAGCTTGCCGTCCTTCACCGTGGACCGGCTGGCACAGCGGCCGCCGTTGCCCGCGTGACCGGGCCAGCACTCGCCCGCCTGGTTCCACTTCGCCGGGTCGGGCGGTCCGGTGTAGCCGAACTCGTCCGACGCCGGCAGCGGCGCGCCCCAGCCGTAGCGTTCGGCAGCGCTGGTGGCGCCGGGTCGGGGCGCACTCTGGTCGGCCGGTCGGGCCGAGGGGTCGGCGGGCGCGGCGGGCGCGGCCGCGGGGTCGGTCGGCGTCTCGACGGGCTCG
>NZ_WWFY01000522.1:0-6699 GCF_009864975.1 Pseudonocardia sp. SID8383 | reverse complement strand
ACTGGCGCTGCTCGCGGTCCCCTACCTGTGGCGGCACTCGGTGGTCCGCGGCGACGGCGCCCGGGTGGACCTGGTGGGTGCGGCGATCGTCGCGACGGCGGTGTCCGGACTGGTGCTGCTGGTGCAGTCGCCCAGCGCGGGTGCGGTCGCGGCCGTCGCCGGTGGGGTGCTGCTCGCGGTCGGCGTCCCGGTGACGGCGCTGTGGGTGCGGGCCCGGCCCGACGGGTTCCTGCCGCGCGGGGTGGTCGGCAACGCGACGGTGGTGCGCAGCTCGCTGTGCGCCTCGGCGGTGCCGGCCAGCTGGTTCGCCCTGCTGCTGGGCATCCCGCTGGAGCTCGCCGAGCGCGGCTGGAGCCCACTGGCCACCGGGCTGGTGCTGGTGCCGTCGGCGGTGGTGGCGTTGGCGTGCCCGGCGGCGTCGGCGTTCCTGCAGGCCCGGATCGGGCCGCGGCAGACCCTGACGTGCGCCTGCGCGACGACCGTCGTCGGGCTGGTCGTGGCCGTGGCCGGGGTGGCGAGCCACCTGCCGTGGGTGCTGGCGCTCGCGCCGATGCTGGTGACGCTGGCGTTCGGCACCGGGCAGCCCGCGATGATCGCCGCCGTCGGCACGGCGGTGCCGCAGGACCGGCGCAGCGGCGCGATCGGGGTGGCGACGCTGTGCTTCCTCACCGGCGCCGGGATCGGGGCGGCGGTGATCGGCGGGTTCGCCGCCGTCGTCGGGCTGAGCGCGGCACTCGCGCTGCTGCTGGTGCTGCCCGTCGCCGGGACCGCGGTACAGATGCTCGCGGGGCGCCGGTCCGGAACGGCGTGATCCTCCAGCCGCGCCCCGGTGACGGCCGGTGGTCGCCGGGCCGGTCGTCGCCGGCCGAGCCGCTCAGCGGCCCGCCCGGACCGAGCGCCGTACCTCGTCGGTGTAGCGCAGGCGCAGCGCCGCGGTCCGGGCGGTCCCGACCAGCCGCGGGTCGGTGCCGGGGGTCTCCCGGGCCACGACGTCGTCGAGCCACACCCGGAAACAGCCGTGCAGCCCGCGGACCAGGCCATCGAGCAGGCACGACGCCGGGTCGAGCGGGTCCAGCACGGTCGAGACCGCCCGGTGGCCCTCCTCGGGATGCGGTGGCTGCTCCGGGCACACGATGAACCAGCCCTGGCGGGCCAGGACGGCCTCCTGGAGCAGGTCGAGGACCACCACCTCTTCACCGACCCCGGCCAGGGTGCACAGCACGTGCCGGGCCACCGGGAGGTCCTCGTGCCCGATCGCCTCGGCGAGCGCGACGACGTCGGGCACCGTGTGCCCGACCCGCTCCGCGACGAGCACGGCCGAGGCCCGCAGCCAGCGCAGGGTCGCGACGGCGGCCGCGTTCGGCTCGACCGACGTCACGATCGCGGGCGGGCCGAGCGGGTCGTCGTGCAGCAGCGCGTGCGCGACGAGGAGCTGCTCGGCCGGGGCGTCGCTCCGGGGGTGGACGACGGCCTGGGCGGAGCGTCCGGTGAGGACGCCGTCGTCGGCGACGAGGACGGCGTCGGTCTCGGCGCGGACGTCGGCGACGACGGCGTCGCGGAACGCCCGCCCCGGTGCCCGCGCCACGATCCGGCCCAGCAGGTGCGCGGTCTCGGCACAGCCGTCCTCCATGACGCGCAGGAGGTCCCCCACCGGCTGGTTCGGGTGCCGCACGGCCGCGGCGAGCGCCGCCGGGTCGAGCTCGTGGGCGGCCTGGTCGGCGTAGGTGGCCCACAGGTGCGTCGACAGGGCGCTCAGCGCCTTCGCGGTGCGGCGGGCCAGGGAGTGGTCGAGGGCCTTCGGGACGCGGGCGGCCCGGCAGGCGACGGCGCCGTCGCCGGTGGGCCAGCAGGCGACGATCGTCGAGGCGACCGGGTCGTGGGCGTAGGTGGTCATGCGGCTTGGACGAGGCCCGGGCCGCGGCGGTTCCGCCGGGTCCGCGGCCGGGTACCGATGGCCGCGCCCGACCGCCGGGTCACCGCCCCGGCCGGTACGCCAGCCGTCGCAGCAGTTGCTCGGCCGGGCCCGTACGACCGGCCCGTTCGAGTGCGACGGCGACAGCGACGGTCACCGTCCACACCCCGACCGCGTAGACGGCCATCCCGGCGCTACCCAGCAGCCCACCCACCCCGAGCCCCCAGGCCGCGAGGACCGGCGCGCACAGCACGGACTGTCCCAGATAGCCGGTCATCGACCGCCTGCCGAGCGCGGTCACCGCCGACGCGACCCGCCCCGGTGGCCGCCCCTCGAGCCGGGCGGCGAGCAGACCGAACACCGCGACGTAACCGATCCCGCACACCAACCCGGTGACCATCTGTACGGCGGTGAACGCCCAGACGACCGTGCCGAGCTCCGGCAGCACGCCGACGTGGGCGAGCGCGTGCGGCAGCCCGCCGAGCCAGCCGACCGCGACCCCCACGACGGCCGCCGGCCACAGCAGCCGCCGGTGCTCGGCCGGCCGTTCCAGCACCCTGCGCCGGGCGGCCCAGACCCCGAGGAGCATCGCAACCGGTACCGCGATCCCGAACAGTCCCTGGCCGAGCACGATGAACGGCCACAGCAGCATCCGGTCCAGCGCCGCCGTGAGCGGGTCGGTGGCCGAGGCGCTCGCGGTCACGAAGGCGGGGAGCCCTCCGCCCTGCACCGGCACTCCCTCGACGACGACCGCCCAGGCACCGTAGAGCGAGAACGCGGCGAACGCCGTGAGGACGACGGTGCCCAGCGCCGACCACACCAGCAGGGTCCGGTCGGAACGTCGCAGGAACAGCCAGGTCAGCACCAGCCCGCACAGGCCGTACGCGCCCAGGACGTCGCCACCCCACAGCAGCAGGGCGTGCACGAGACCGAACGCGATCAGCCACAGGTTGCGGCGGCGGAGCACCGCGAAGGCCCGGGCGTCCGGCACCCCGGCCTCGGCCTGCCGCCGACGGATCACCGCGAGGCCGTACCCGAACAGGAACGCGAACATCGGGTACACCCGCATGTCCACGCCGATGATCAGCGCGGCCTGCACGACCCGGTCGACGGGCGAACCGTCGACCGGGTGGAAACCGGCCTCGGAGTGGGCCCGTCCGTACAGGTAGAACGGTGTGTTCGCGAGCGCGATGAGTAACAGCATCGCCCCGCGGGCGAGGTCCGGCGCCGGTGCGCGCTCCGCCGTCCCGAGCGGGCCGACCGGCTGCGGGCCAGGTTGCCCGGCCGTCACGACATCCTCACGCGGACCATCGCACCGCGTGACGTACCGGACAGGCAAGTGGAAATCAGGCAGTGGGCCGTCCGGTCAGTGGTTCCCGACCACCCGCTCCGGCACGACGAGCACCGCGGCCCGCCGCTGCTCGGCCATCACCCGGTCGTACTCGGCCCAGTCGTCGTGGGTCCCACCGCACGCGACGAACACGTCCCGGAGGAGCTGCGGTACGTCGACGCCGTCCCGCGGGTCGTCCGGCCCGAAGATCTCGGAGCTGCCCTCGACGGCCACCCAGCGCCACCCGGCCCGCCAGTGCAGCGACGTCGCGGGTCGCGCACGCAACGCCGTCAGCTTGACGGGGCCGTAGGTGACGTAGGCGGCCACCGGGGCGCCGGTCACGGGGTGGTCGAGCACACCGGCGTTGACCAGCGAGGTGTGCGGGCGGCCGTCGGCGCGTACGACCGCCACGGTGCACAGCCCGGAGTCCTCGGCGACGATCCGCCGTACCGCGTCCAGATCCATGCGGCCAGTGTGGCGGGTCAGCGCCAGCCGAGCTTCTTGGTGCAGGCCGGCCAGGCCTTCCAGCCCTGCTCGTCCTGCACCTTCTTCGCGATCTCGATCTGCTGGGCCTTGGTGGCCTGCTCCGCGCTCGGCGCGTACTGGCGGCCGCCGAACTCCTTCCAGGTCGACGGCGTGAACTGCAGGCCGCCCTTGAAGCCGTTGCCGGTGTCGGCGTCCCAGTTGCCGGTGCTCTCGCAGTGCGCGAGCTTCTCCCAGGTGGCCGAGCGCTCGACGGACGGGGCCGACGAGGTCGACTCGGCCGCCGAGGCGGTCCCGGCGACGCCCAGCGGGGCGGCCGCCATCGCGGCGAACGCGCTGATCCGGGCGACCTGGCGGCCGGTCTCGGTGGGTTTGCGGTGTCGTCCAGCCATGGTCGTTCCTCTACCTCGGGGAGCAGGTACCGCCCGGGCCGGAGTGCGGGGAGGACCCGGAGCGGCCGACACCGTAACCACGCCGAGACCATCGGTCACAACCCGTGACACCCGCCCACCGCGGAGTACGCGACGAGTGGTCGCCTGCCCGCGTTCACCGACGGATGGGGTAACGCATACCGCTCGCGCCGTCCGCCGATCAGGCTCCGCAGGTCGGCGCGGGGACCGGTTCTCCGGTCGCGGGAACCGGCACACGGCGGCCCAGCACGGCCGCGACGACGGCCAGCAGCGCGACGACGCCGCCGTACACCAGCGCCGTGGGGCGCAGCTCCCCCAGCGTCGCGGCGAC
This sequence comes from Pseudonocardia sp. SID8383, assembly GCF_009864975.1. Taxonomy (NCBI): domain Bacteria; kingdom Bacillati; phylum Actinomycetota; class Actinomycetes; order Pseudonocardiales; family Pseudonocardiaceae; genus Pseudonocardia; species Pseudonocardia sp. SID8383. Next base: position 2,233 of record NZ_WWFY01000522.1, on the reverse strand, counting down.
GCCCGCGACCATCGCCGGCACCGAGAACGCCAGGTAGGCCAGTGTGTAGAGGGCGGCGAACAGCTCGCCACGCTCGTGCGGGGCCGCGAGCGTGGACATCGTCCCGAACGTGGCGTAGGCGGCCGCACCGAATCCGAGCCCGGCGACGACCGCACCGACGGCGGCGAGCGCGAGCAGCCCGGTCGACACCCCGGCCAGGGTGACGACGGTGCCGGCGGCCAGCAGCCCGGCCGCCGGGACGAGCAGCGCCGACGGCACCCGCCCGCGCAGCGCGAACGCCGTCACCGCGCCGGTCCCGACGAGCGCGACGACGGTGAGCCCGCCGACCAGGTGGTCGTGCACCCCGAACACCTGCGCGACGACCGAGCCCCCGAGCGACAGGTAGAGCCCGCCGAGCGCCCAGCTGGCCAGCAGGATCGGCACGATCGCGACGAAGCCGGCCCGCACCCGTGGCGGCACCCCGACCCGCGGCCGCAGCGACCCGAGCGCCCCGGGCCGACGGTCGATCGTCTCCGGGATCAGCGCGACCAGCACGGCGGCCAGGACCAGGCCGGCGACCAGCAGCGCCCAGACCAGGCGGGTCGGGGCGGGCGCGTACTCGACGAGCAGGCCGCAGCCGAGCGCACCGAGCGCCAGCCCGGCGAGCGGAGCGGTCCCGTTGATCGCACCCGCCCGGTCCGGCCGGTCACCGCGGGCGGCGAGGTCGACCAGCGTCGCGGGCAGCGTCGCCGTCGCCGCACCGGTCGCGACGCCCTGGACGACGCGCGCGACGAGCAGCCAGCCGACGCCGTCGGCCAGCAGGAACAGCACCAGGGACACGACCTCCAGCGCGATCGCACCGAGCAGCACCGGCTTGCGTCCGATGTGGTCGGACAGCGACCCGGCCACGAGCAGGGCGGCGATCAGCGCGAGGACGTAGACCGCGAACACCGTGGTCAGCGTGAACTCGGTGAACGCGAACCGCTCCTGGTAGACGACGTAGAGCGGGGACGGCGCGGACGACGCGGCGAGGAACCAGACGAACGTCGCTGCGACGACGGCGAACGCCACCGGCGGGGACAGGCGGGGCACGGTGCTCCTCGGGTCGGACGGCCTACTGAGCATCGGCAACGACCGGCCCGGGGCCCGCATTCCCACGCCGCTGCGTGGCCGGCCACCCCCACCCCGCCCGGGCTGCTCCCAGGGTCACCCTCGTAGCCCTCTAAGCCACGAAAGTGCCCCTGGGGGCAACCCCGGGGTGAGGGCGCACCGGGTCAGGCCAGGGCGGCGCGCAGGGCTGCTCCCGCCTCGTCGAGCAGGGCGCGGCTGTCGTCGACCGCGGCACCGAACTGCAGGAACCCGTGGATCATGCCCGGCGACTCGCGCAGCTCCGTCTTCACGCCCGCGGCGTTCAGCGCCGCGGCGTAGGCGGCGCCCTGGTCACGGAGCGGGTCGAACTCGGCGGTGACGACCAGCGCGGGCGGCAGCCCGGACAGGTCGGTGGTGCGGGCCGGGGACATGCGCGGGTCCAGGGCGTCCTGCTCGCCGGTGAGGTAGTGGCCCATGAACCACTCCATCCAGGCGACGGTCAGGAGCGGGCCCTGGGCGTTCTCGGTCATCGACGGGCTCTGGTCGGCGGCGTCGACGGCCGGGTAGACCAGCAGCTGGAACCGCAGGGCGGGGCCGTGGTCGCGGGCGTGCTGGGCGACGACGGCCGACAGGTTCCCGCCCGCGGAGTCGCCACCGACGGCGATGCGGGACGGGTCGCCGTCGAACTCCGCGGCGTGGGCGTGCACCCACTCCAGGGCGGCGACGGCGTCGTCGACGGCGGCCGGGAACCGGTGCTCGGGGGCGAGCCGGTAGTCGACCGCGACGACGACGGCGCCGGACCGGTTGGCCAGCGACCGGCAGACCGGGTCGTGGCTGTCGAGGTCGCCGATCACCCAGCCGCCGCCGTGGTAGAAGACCAGGACCGGGAACGGGCCGGTGCCCTCGGGCGTGTAGATGCGCACCGGTACGTCGCCGGCGCGGTCGTCGCGGACCGCCGCGACCGGCTCGGGCGGACCGGACACCGCGGCCATCTCCCGGATCATCGCGCGGTTCTGCGCGACGGTCATGGTCTCCGGCGGCGCCCCGCCCTGTTCGGCCATGAGGTTCAGGAGGGCTTCCACCTGCGGGTGCAGCGGCACGGTCGTGCTCCTTCGACGTCGTCGTCCTGCGGGGCGGAGGGCCCCACCGGATCATCCTGCACCCG
>NZ_WWFY01000053.1:0-1326 GCF_009864975.1 Pseudonocardia sp. SID8383 | reverse complement strand
ACCCCGGCGGGACGTACCCGTCCGGGCCGTACCCCGACGGCGGCCCCGCGGGCTTGTCCCCCGGCGGCGGGTTCCCCGGCGGGCCGGCGTGGGCCGCCGGTGCGCCGGGCTGGGCGTCCGGGCAACAGCAGTACCCGGGCGCGGCCTACCCACCGCACCCCGGGCCCCCGTCCTACGGCCCCTACGGATACGACCCGTCCGCGCCGTACGGCCGCGAGCCCTACTCGGGGCTGCCGTACTCCGACAAGCAGAAGATCGTGGCGGGGCTGCTGCAGCTGTTCCTGCCGTTCGGCATCGGCCGGTTCTACTCGGGCCACACCGGTCTGGCCGTCGCGCAGCTGCTGGTCACGTTCCTGACCTTCGGGATCGGCGCGATCTGGTCGTTCGTCGACGGGATCGTGGTGCTCGCCGGGTCGCCCCGGGACCCGGAGGGTCGTCCGCTGCGGCCCTGACCACCGCCCGGCGCGGTCACCGTGGGCGCGGCCGGGCGGACACCGTCGGCGCGGCAGGCCGTCACCCGGAGACCCGGCGCGGTCACGCGTCGCCGCGGCCCGCGGTCACCCGTCGGCGCGGCGGAGGATCACTCGTCGGCGCGGCGGGCGAAGCGGAACGGGCGGTCGGCCCACTCGGCGTCGACCGGGCGGGGGTCGAACTCCCCGGCCAGCACCGCGCGGGCCGCGAGCAGCCCGGCGCAGGACACCGCATTGACGATCTCACCGGAGAACACCATCCCGACGGCCTCGGCGATCGGGATCCAGCGCAGCTCCAGGTCGGCCTCCTCGTCGTCGCCCAGGTCGGGGCGCGGCTTCTCGACGAGCTCGCGCGCGAGGAAGATGCGGACCGACTCGTCGGAGAACCCGGGCGAGGGCACGACGTCGAGCAGCACCGACCAGTCCGACGCCGACAACCCGGCCTCCTCGGTCAGCTCCCGGTCGGCGGTGACCGCGGGGTCCTCCCCCGCCACGTCGAGCAGGCCGGCGGGGAGCTCCCACAGCCGTCGCCGGACGGCGTGGCGGTACTGGTGCAGCATCCGGACCCGCCCGGCCTCGTCCACCGCGACGACGGCGACCGCCCCCGGGTGCTCCAGGATCTCGCGGGTCGCGACCCGGCCGCCGGGCATGACGACGCGGTCCGACCGCAGCGCCATCACGCGGCCGGAGTAGATGTCGGTGGCCGAGCGGACCGGGAAGTCGTGCTCGCCGGGGCGGGTCACCGGGTCACCGCCCGGCGGGTGCGCAGTTCGATCACCCGTCGGACAGTAGCCGCCGGGCCCGGCCCGTGCGGGGCACGCGGGCCGTGCGGGCCGCGTGCCGCGCCCGGCGGCAC
>NZ_WWFY01000521.1:0-11612 GCF_009864975.1 Pseudonocardia sp. SID8383 | reverse complement strand
GGCCGCCCCGGCGACCCCGCCAGTAGCCCACGCTCGGTCCGGCGGCGCCGGCGACGGCGGCGGTGAGACCCGCGGCGACACCGGGCACCGTGCCGGTGCCGGCGAGCACGCCGAGTCCGACCGTCACGCTGATGCCGGGCAGCACCACGCCGATCAGCAGACCCGACTCCACGACCAGCGCGACCGCCGCGACGACGAGCAGACCCGTCCCGAGCTCGCCCGCGAGCACCGCCATGCCTTCCGCGATCACGCTGCCCCGCGGTTCCCCGGCCGCCGGCCCGCGTCGCGCTCGGACATCGGGCGGGACGCTAGCAGGGCGCTCCGGCGTCGAGCGGGACCCTCTCCACGTGGTCGGCCGCCGCCGGCGGGTGCCGGCCCGGTGCGTCAGGACGGGGGCCGCAGCGGTGTCGTGCGTGGGCGACCGCCGGCCCGGCGCGCGACGACGCCGACGACGTCGGAGGCGGTGACGATGCCGTCGATCCGGTCGCCGTCCGCGACGAGGACGGCGTCCCGACCGTCGGCCGCCATCGCCGCGGCGGCCGCCGACAGGGGCGCCGAGGACGGCAGTACCGCGACCGGGCCGTGGACCTCGGCGACGGTGAGGACGGCCGGGCCCAGCGGACCCCACTGGGCGGCGACGCCCCGGAGCAGGTCGGACTCGGTCACGAGGCCGATGCAGTGCGGACCTGCGAAGACGGGGAGGTGGTGGACGTCGTGGGCCAGCATCAGGTCCAGCGCGGTCCGGACCGGGGTCTGCGGGGTGACCGCGACCAGGCGTGAGGCGACGACCGCGTGCAGCGGCGGGTCGTCGTCGACGGTCTCGGGCGGGGCGTCGAGCCGGAATCCCGCGCGGTCGTCGTGCTGGCTCATCGTGATCCCTCCGTCGGCCGACACGCGCAGCCTGCCCCGTCACCGCCCCGGGGGGACGGGCCGGAGGTCCCGCTGCGCCCCTCGGTCCGGCCCCTGTACCGGGCCACCGACCACCGTCAAGTCGATAACGACATTCGCTACTGTGTCTCCTCCGTCGTCGGCCGGGCCGGGCCGTCGGTACCACCCTCGCCCGCGACGGCATCTACCACCGCGCCCCGACCCGCCCCGGCACCGCGCCGGCCGGGAGCCTCGGCGCGACCGTGCTCGTCGACGGCACGATCGCCGTCGACGAGTGCGGCCGGACCTCGGTCCCGGGGGCTCCGCCGCCGGCGACGCGGCCCGTCAGCCCGGGCTGCCCGACGGCGTGACTCTGGTGGGCGTGGGCGCCGGGAGCGGCGTCGCCGCGGCGGTGTGGCTGGAACAGGAGCTGTTCCGGACCGGTCTGCCGGTCGCCCCCGGCCAGGGGTGAGCCCGCCGGGCGCCGTCGGCGTAGCGCGCCGACGCGACCACGTGCGCCGTCGTCGTGACGACGAGGCTGGTCGTCGGCTCCGGAACGTCGTACCGTGCCCCGGAACATCTCGCCCCTGCCCCCGGCGAACCCGTCAGCAGTGTCCGTGACGTGCCTGGACGACATCCGTCCCGCGGCGCGGACCCGGGTTCGGGGGCCGTGCGTCGGCACCCGCCCGTCACCGACCGGCCGGCTCCTGCCGCGTCCGGCGACGAGGGGGCAGTCCCATGATCTCCGTCCTGGATCGAGCACGTCGTCTCCGGCGGCGTCATGGCTGAGCTCCGGCGGCTCCCTGCTCCGGTCACCACCATGTGGGACTGGCAGATGCACGCCGCCTGCCGCGAGACCGACGCCGGCGTGTTCTTCCACCCGTCCCGCGAGCGCGGTCCGGCCGCGGCCGCCCGCGACGCCGCCGCCAAGCGGGTGTGCGCCGTCTGCCCGGTGATCGAGGAATGCGGCCTGTACGCCCTGCTCGTGCAGGAGCCCTACGGCGTGTGGGGCGGTCTCACCGCCGGGGAGCGCCACGAGCTGCTGCGCGCCGGGCGGGGTGCCCTCCGGCGCCTGGCGGGCCGGACCCGTACCCGCCCCGAGGAGCGCGTACCGCTGACGGCCGAGTTCCGTGCGAGCACCACCGTGAACGCCGACGCCGCGGCGCTGTTCGCGTTCCTGTCCGACGTCCGCAACCTGCCCCGCTACGTCTCCCGGATGACCGCGGCCCGGACCGGCGACGGGAACGAGGTGCTCACGGAGTCGGAGACGCCGGACGGCACCCGCGCCGAGGGCGAGGCCTGGTTCGACGTCGACCGGGACGCCCTGCGCATCGCCTGGGGTTTCGAGGGCCCCAGCGACTACCGCGGCTCCCTGGAGGTCACCGATATCGGGACCGCCGGCGGGCCGGGCTCGCAGGTGACGGTGTGGCTGCACACCACGCGCGTCTCCGAGCACGACGGGATCGTCCAGGGCGCTCTCGACGCGACCGTCGCCGCCGTCGGAGCGCTGGCCGAGGAGCACTACGCGAGCACGTGAGCGTCCCCGTCCCCGTCCGGGCCCGACCGATGCGAGGTAGTCCTGTGACCGCTGCGCCACCGCCCCGCCGCGTACCGGCGCCGGTCCTGCGGAAGGTCCCGGCGTGAGCCGGGTGTGGTTCGACCCGGCACCGGGGCCGTGGTCCCGCAGACCGGGGCGGTTCGGCGCGCTGCACCGGGTGGCGGCCACCGTGTCCGGGCTGGTTCTCTGCGTCGTCGGTGTCCTGGTGCTGCCCACCTCGTGGAACATCCTCGCCTTCGGCATGTCCAACGTCGTGTTCAGCCTGGTGTCCGGTGCGTTGCTGCTGGTCCTGGGTGCGTGGGGCCGGTTCACCGGCGGGCTGCCGCCGGGGAACCCGTACCGCCGGGAACGTCGCCCCGGGGAGGACCGCGACGGCGTCACCGGAACCGGGGCGACCGGGCGGGGGGAGGACCGGACCGCCGGGCGGCGCCGGACCCGCCGCGGGGACGACGGCTGAGACCGGCCCCGCCCAGGAGAACCGTGCACGCCCCCTCTCCACCGACGAGGAGGGCCGTGACGAGCACGCAGTCGAACGGCCGCAGCGGTACCATGGACGTCGCCGAGTTCGGACACGAACTCCGGTCCTACCTCACGGGGAAGGGCGCGGTCGTCGAGTACGGCTTCGGCGGTGCCGACGACGACCGGTCCGGACGCCGGGTGGGCGACCTGGAAGCTCGACGGCACGATCAGGATCAGGACGACGGACCGGGACATCCCCGGCTCGGTCGGCCACGCCGGGCCCGGGGCCCGACCCGCCGCCCCGGGGGACCACCCGGGCGCCGGCGAGGCCGTCGGAGGACGTCCGCGACCACAGGTCGCCTACCACGTGGCCCAGTCGCTGGACCACGCCGACGTCGCCGACCGCGACGCCCTCGCGGCGAGTGCGTTGGCCGCCGCGGCGGCCGGCGCCGGGATCATCGTCGGCCACAGCGGCATCTCCTGGAGACGACCCGTCAGCTCGTCGACCACCTGCCCGTCGTGATCTGCCCCCGCTGGTCCGGACCCGCACCCGGCCGATCGCGGTCGCCGACGTCCGGACCGGTCGGTCGCTGATCGACTCGATGGGGAACGAGGTCGTCGTCTACGACGACACCGTCCGGGAGCTCGTCCCGTTCGACCGCATGGGCTACGACGACGCGGTGCGCGTCGCGCTCGCCGAGCGGCGCGGCCTGAGCCGGGCACGGGAGGCCGTAGGGCTCCCCGTGCCCGGTGCCGGGCGTGTGGTGCTCAGCGGTTCTTGGCGCAGACGCACCCCTGCGAGGACCCGCCCGCGATCTTCGCCGAGCAGAACCTCCGGTCGATGGCGTCGTGGTCCGCCCAGGGGTGCGGGCAGACCGGGCAGAGGTCGTCCGGGCGGGTGTCGTCGGTGTCGGGTGCGGGCTGCCGGTCGTCCATGCTGGTGGTGCTCCTTCGGGGGGTCGCCCCGAGCGGACCCGGGGACGGGTCAGGGGGCAGGTGGCCCGGTGGGGCGGCGCAGCGGGGCGCCGACCGCGTGCAGGTGACGCAGGACCTCGGCGTAGGAACGCAGGGGCCCGGTCCGGGTGTAGGGCAGGTCGTGGGCGGTGCAGAACGCCTGCACGATCGGCTGAGCGCGGCGCAGGTGCGGGCGCGGCATCCGCGGGAACAGGTGGTGCTCGACCTGGTAGTTCAGGCCGCCCATCGCGAGGTCGAGCACCCGGCCGCCGAGCACGTTGCGCGAGGTCAGCACCTGCTTGTGCAGGTGGTCCAGCCGCCGGCCCGCCGGGATGACGGGCATGCCCTTGTGGTTCGGCGCGAACGCCAGCCCCATGTACACGCCCCACAGCCCCTGGTGGACGACGACGAAGACGACCGCCTGCAGCGGGTCGAGCACCCAGAACACCGCGCCCAGGTAGCCGACGGCGTGCGCGAGGAGCAGCGTCGCCTCCAGCCGCGGGCGGGGGACCTCACGACGGACGACCGCCCGGACGGCGGTGATGTGCAGGCTCCAGCCCTCCAGGAGCAGCAGCGGGAGGAACAGGTACGCCTGGTGGCCGACCATCCAGCGGACCGGGCCGCGTGTGGCGGCGGCCTGCTCGGGGCTGAAGGCGAGGACCGGGATGTCGATGTCCGGGTCGTCGTCGGCGTGGTTGGGGTGGGCATGATGGGCGGTGTGCTGGGTGACCCAGGAGCCGTAGCTCAGCCCGACGAGCCCGCCGTGCAGGTAGCCGACGACGTCGTTGGCGCGCCGGCCGGCGAAGATCTGACGGTGGCCCGCGTCGTGGCCGATGAAGGCCAGCTGCGTGGTCACGACCGCGAAGAACACCGCGAGCAGCAGCTGCCACCAGGACGGGCCGAGCCACACGAACACGGTGAGGCCGCCGGCGAGCAGGACCGCGTTCGCCGCGAACAGGAGCAGGTAGGTGCGGCGGGCCTGCTGCAGCAGCCCTGCCCCGGACACCAGGGCGGCCAGCTCGCCGAACCCGCCCGCCGTCGTCGGACGGGTGCCGCGGGTGGACGGTTCGGTGGATGGGGACGTCGTCATGCGTGTTCTCCGGTCGACCCTCGGGGCACGTGGCGGGCGGTCCTGACGACCGCTCGGTCGCGCGTCGGAACGAGCCGCCGGGGACAGGGGCGACCACGGGACCGGAGCCGGTCCGGGAACGATCGGAACCGCGCCACGGGACGGGACGGTCACGCCTCCGTAATGTGGCACACGGCGGGTCGGGCCGCACGTCCGGGCGTCACGGCCTGTTCCGGGGCTTCGACGGGACCTCCGTGCTGAACGTCGACGGTGACAGCTCCCCGGTGACGATCCGGCCTGCGACCTCGGACAGGCGCAGGTTCTGCCGCCGGCAGTACCGCCGGAGCCGGTCGAACGCCTCGTCCATCCCGAGCTGCAGCGCGTGCGCGAGGACACCCTTGGCCTGTTCGATGGTCACCCGGTTGTTCAGCGCGGTCTGGAGCTGTTCCTGCACCGTCTCGCGTTGCCGGATCGTGCGCTCGGACAGGATCCCGATGGTGGCGACGTCGGCCAGCGCCTGGCCCAGCCGCAGGTCGGCCTCGGGCAGCGGGCCCGGCCTGCGGTGGAACAGGTTCAGGGCGCCGATCGCCCGGTGCCGCAGCCGCAGCGGCAGCGCGTGCACCGACCGGAACCCCCCGTCGGCCTGCGCGGCCTCGACGAAGCGCGGCCAGCGACGGGCGGCCTCGGTGGAGCCGGCGATGTCGGGGATCAGCACCGGCATGCCGGTGCTGAAGCAGTCCATGCACGGCCCCTGGTCCGACTGGAGCTGGAGCAGCTCCATGGTCCGGGCGTCCTCGCTGGAGGCGGCGACGGCGCGCAGCTCACGGCGGGAGTCGCCGAGCAGGATCCCGGCGGCCTCGGCGTCGAGCAGCGACACGCAGTGCGCCGCGAGGCGGTCGAGAAGGTCGATGACGTCGTAGTCGTCGACCAGGGTGTCGGCGAGCGCGACGAAGGCGAGGGCCACGTCCTGCTCGCGGTCCGGTGTGCTCATGACGGTCCTCCTGGGTGTGTGCGCGGCATGGTCACAGGGTCTCCTCGGTGAACGCGAGCCGTCGCGCGACGACCTCGCGGGCGACGTCGGCGAGCAACATGTCGTGGCCGAAGGCGTAACCCCGCATGCGGGCGAGCGCCTCGGTGGGCGAGCACCCCAGCTGGGCGAGCACCATGCCGGTCGCCTGGTGCACCTCGGCCCGGTACCCGGTGGTCTCGTCCAGCCAGCGCTCGGTGTGACCGACGGAGCCGTCCGGTGCCACCGGGACCTCCCGGGCGGGCACCGGCATGGTGCGGTTCCCCAGGAACAGCCAGGTCGTCGTGTCGGCGACTGCGGACAGGTCGCTCCACTGGTCGTCGGTGAGCTGTCCCGGCGCGATCCGGTACAGGTCGAGCACACCGAGGGTCACCGCCCCCCACTGCAGGGGCAGCGCGAACAGGGCGCCGACCGCGGTCCGCTCGGCGACCGCGGCGGCGAACAGCGGCCACCGGGCCGTGTGGTGGTCGTGGTGCAGGTCCGGGACCAGCACGGGGCGGCCGCTGTGGGCGGCCTCCATACAGGCGCCCTCGTTGAGGCTGAACTGCAGATCCTCCAGCAGACGGGCGGTCGCGTCGGTTGCGGCCAGGATGGTCCGGGTGGCGGCGGTGGGCAGCAGCGAGATGGCCGCACCGTCCACGTCGAGGCCGTCGACGCAGGCCCGGCAGACCTGCTCGGCGAGCTCGCGCTCGTCGGCGGCACCCGGGGCGTTCGCGACGACGGCGCGGGTCACCGCCCCGCGCTCACCCACGCCGGTCGGCGATCGGGGCGGCCGGGCCGGAGCGTGGAGCAGGGCACGGATGGGGTCGACGGTCGGGCATCAGCACCGGCTCTCCGACCACGCCCGTGCGGAGCACGGCCGGGGGTCGATCGTCGTTCGCCGGGGACGGCGGGCGCCGCTCACGACCGGCGCCGGGCGCCGTGGAGCCGTGATGACCTCGGTGGGCGCTCACCGTAGCCGTTGCGCCGGGGGCGTGGTCGTCGCGGCCCGCGGGCGTCCGGGTGGGCCGGCCGGTCGTCGCTCACCGAAGTGGGGCCGGGCGTGGACGGGCCGCGCGCACCGCGTCGAACCGCCCGTCGTCGAGGTCACCGGGCACTGACATGGTCCGGCGGGCGCTCAGCGCTGCCGGACCGGCCGGACGAGGATCTCGTTGACGTCGATCTCGGGGGAGGTGCCGACCGCGTAGGCGACGGCGTCGGCGACGGCCTCCGGTGCGATCGCGTGCCTGCGGTAGACGGCCATGGCGTCGCGGGCGGTCGGGTCGGTGATGCCGGCGGCGAGTTCGGAGGTCACGACACCGGGGGACACCGTGGTGACCCGGATGCCCGGCGACGACTCCAGACGCAGGCCCTCGGTGATCGCCCACGCCGCGTGCTTGGTGCCGGCGTAGACCGCCGCCGTCGCATCCACCTCGTGGGCGCCGACCGAGGCCGTCGTCACGAAGTGGCCCCGGTCCGCGGAGGTGAAGTGCCCCAGGACGGCGTGGATCGTGTGGAGGAGCCCGCGGATGTTCACGTCGACCATGCGGTCCCACTCCTGCACCAGGCCGGCGTCGAGGCGCGACAGCGGCATCACCCCGGCATTGGCGACGGCGACGTCGATCCGGCCGTGCCGGGCGACGACGTCGTCGACGAGCGTGACGAGGGCGTCGCGGTCCACGACGTCGACCGGGTGCGGTTCGACACCGGGCACCTGCGCGGCGAGGTCGGCGAGCCGGTCGGCGCGCCGGGCGGTGGCGATCACGTGGTGGCCGTCCTGGGCGAGCCGGGTCGCGATCGCGCGGCCGATGCCGCTGCTCGCGCCGGTCACCAGGGCCACGGGGGTGGGGTTCGTGTCGTTCATGGCCTCCTTCCTACGAGCCGCGGCGACGGCGCGGCAGGGCGCGACGGTCGTGGGAGTGCCACACCCACCCCGGCCGGCGCGGGGTCGCCTAGGGTCGCGTCCATGGTGGCCACACCGCTCGGCGAGTACCTGCGGACCCGGCGCGCACGGGTGACCCCCGACGCCGTCGGCCTGGTCGCGGCGGGGGCCCGTCGTGTCCCGGGGCTGCGTCGTGAGGAGGTCGCGCTGCTGGCCGGGATGAGCGCCGACTACTACGTGCGGCTGGAGCAGGGCCGCGAGCGGAACCCGTCGGCGCAGGTGCTGGAGGCGCTCGCGGCCGTCCTGCGGCTCGACGACGACGCCCGGATGCATCTGTTCCGGCTGGCGGGGGCGGCGCCGCGGCCCCGGGCCCCGATCGCGGACGAGCGGCTCGACCCGCAACTGGCTGCCCTGCTGGACAGCTGGCCGGGCCGGCCCGCGATCGTCCTCGGCCGCGCCTACGACGTGCTGGGCGCCAACCGGCTCGGGGCGGCGCTCGGGTTCGCCCCCGGGACCAACCTCGTCGAGAAGGTCTTCGAGGACCCGGCCTCCCGCACCTTCTACGCCGACTGGACCGCCGCGGCGGCGAACACCGTCGCCGGGTTCCGGGTGCTGCACGGCCAGGCCCCGGACGACCCCCGTGTCCGGCAGGTCCTCACGGCGGTGCTGGACCGCAGCCCTGAGTTCGCCGAGCACTGGGCCCGGCACGACGCGCGGGGCAAGGGTGCCGAGCACAAGCGGCTGGTGCACCCCGACGTCGGCGCGCTGGACCTGCAGCTGCAGTCGTTCGACGTCCGGTCGGCGCCGGGACAGCAGCTCGTCGTCTACGGGTGCGAGCCGGGGTCGGAGACGGCGGACCGGCTGGAGCTGCTGGGGATCGCCGCCGCGTCCCGCGCCTGACACCGTCGCCGGCCCGGGGCCTCAGTGCGCCGCGTCCACCACGTCCTCGCGGGTCAGCCGCCGCCGGAACACCCAGAACGTCCAGGCCTGGTAGGCGAGCACGACCGGCGTGACGACCGCGGCCACCCAGGTCATGATCGTCAGCGTGTAGGGCGTCGACGCCGCGTTCACCACGGTCAGCGAGAAGGCCGGGTCGGTCGTCGACGGCAGCACGTCCGGGTACAGCGACCCGAACAGCGTCACCGCAACGGCGACGATCGCGACCGTCGTCGCGGTGAACGACCGGCCCGACCGGCCCCGGACGGCGGCAAGGGTCCCGCCCGCCAGACCGAGGGCCGCGACCAGGACCGGGGCGACGATCCACACCGGGGCGCCGTCGACCAGCGTCCAGACCAGGAACGCCGCACCCGCCGGGATCGCGCCCAGCCCGGCCGTCACCGCGACGGTGGCCGCGCGCTCGCGCACCGGGCCGTCGGTCTTCAGCGCCAGGAATGCGGCTCCGTGCAGGGCGAAGACCAGGACCGTGGTGACGCCGCCGAGCAGCGCGTAGGGGTGGAGCAGGGTGAGCAGCGTGCCGGTGAACTCGTGGTCGGCGTCGAGCGGGACACCGTGCACGATGTTCGCCAGCGCCACCCCGAGCAGCAGTGCCGCGGCGAGCGACGAGCCGGTCAGCACGCGGTCCAGCACCGGGGCCCAGCGCGGCTCCTTGGACCGGTACTCCAGCGCGATCCCGCGCAGGATCAGCGCGACGAGCAGCAGCAGGAACGCCAGGTAGAAGCCGGAGAACAGGCTCGCGTACCACTCGGGGAACGCGGCGAAGGTCGCCCCGCCCGCGACGAGCAGCCACACCTCGTTGCCGTCCCACACCGGGCCGATCGTGCCGAGCGCGACGCGACGGTCGGCCTCGTCGCGGGCGACGACGGGCAGCAGCATCCCCACCCCGAAGTCGAAGCCGTCCAGGCAGAGGTACCCGGTCCACAGGACCGCGATCAGGACGAACCAGACGTCGACGAGTGCCATGGCGCTCTCCTCCTCAGTAGGTCGCCACGGGGGCGGAGGTGCCGGACGGTTCCGGGACGGCCGGGGCCGCAGGGGGCGGCGGACCGGCCTGTACGGCCCGGACGAGCAGGACGACCTCGACGACGGCCAGCGCGCCGTAGAGCAGCGTGAACACGACCAGCGAGGTGAGCACCGACGCCCAGCCGACGCTCGGCGAGACCCCGTCGGCAGTCCGGAGCACGCCGTAGACGACCCAGGGCTGGCGGCCCGCCTCGGTGAAGATCCAGCCCGCGGTGTTCGCGAGCAGCGGTGCGGCCAACCCCAGGCCGGCGGCCGGGCCGAACCAGCGCGGCAGCCGCCGCGTCGCCCGCGAACGCCGGGTCAGCCAGAGCCCCGTGACGGCGAGCAGCCCCGCCAGCACCCCGAAACCGATCATGAGCCGGAACATCCAGTAGCTGAGCGGGATGTCCGGTGTGTACAGACCCGGCCCGAACGCGGCGACGGCCTCCTCCTGCAGCTGGTGGATGCCCTCCACCTCGCCGTCCCAGGTGCCGGTGGCCAGGAACGACAGCAGCCGCGGGACCCGCAGGCTCCACAGCTCGCGGGTGCCGTCGAGGGAGCCGATGGTGAACACCGAGAACGACGCCGGCGCGACGGTGTCGTAGAGCGCCTCCGCCGTGGCCATCTTCATCGGCTGCTGCTGGGTCATCAGCCGGGCCTGCAGGTCCCCGGTGAGGGCGACGCCGAGGCTCCCGGCGAGCGTCGTCCACAGCCCGACCCGGATGGAGGGGTGGAACACCTCCGGGTGGCGGCCGCGCACCAGGTTCCAGGCGCTGATCGCGCCGAGGAACATCCCGGCCGTCACCAGGCACGCGGTGAGGGTGTGGGTGAACGCGCCGACCGCGGTGGAGTTGGTCAGGAGCGCGCCGAAGTCGGTCAGCTCCGCCCGGCCCGACACGGGGTTCACCGCCGACCCGACCGGGTGCTGCATCCAGGAGTTCGCGGCGAGGATGAAATAGGCGCTCAGCACCGTGCCGGTCGCGGCCAGCCAGATGCAGGCCAGGTGCACGCCCTTCGACAGCCTGTCCCAGCCGAAGATCCACAGACCGAGGAAGGTCGACTCCAGGAAGAAGGCGAGCAGCCCCTCGATCGCCAGCGGGGCACCGAAGACGTCGCCGACGAAGCGGCTGTAGTCGCTCCAGTTCATCCCGAACTGGAACTCCTGCACGATGCCGGTGACGACGCCCACCGCGAAGTTGATCAGGAACAGCTTCCCCCAGAACTTCGTGGCGCGGAGCCAGCGCTCGTCGCGGGTGGCGTACCAGGTGGTCTGCAGGCCCGCGACGAGCAGGGACAGGCCGATCGTCAGCGGGACGAACAGGAAGTGGTAGACGGTGGTGATCGCGAACTGCCACCGCGCGAGGTCGAGGTCCATCACGCCCTCCGGAGCCGGCGGGTCCCGTGTGGACCCGTCACCCGATCGTCGTCCGCGACGGGTGGACGGGGCTCCGGGCGAAGGGCGGTCCGCGGCCCACCGGAGGGCCCGCCGGCCCGGGACGAAGGTCCCGGGCCGGTGCTCCGGGTCAGCCCGGGTCGATCAGGTCGGCGGCCGGACGCCGCGGAGTCGCCGGGACGGGGACCCCGTGGCCCAGGCGCAGGACGACCTGCGGGGGCCGGTCCCGGGCGAGCGAGCGGCGCACCCGCTCCCGCACGTCGGGGACCTCCACCAGCTGGGACACCGGCGAGGCCGACAGGCCCTCGGCGGTCGCGGTCAGCAGCACCCGCGCCAGGGCCTCGCCGGCACGCAGGTCGTCGCGGGGGCCGTCGAGGTGCGAGGTCAGCACCGCGATCAGCGGCGCCGACTCGAACGCGGCCGGCGCGGGCCGCGGGTGGGCGGGGCCGCCGAAGTCCCGGGTCA
>NZ_WWFY01000520.1:0-10201 GCF_009864975.1 Pseudonocardia sp. SID8383 | reverse complement strand
CTGCTCGGCGGCGCCGGCCAGCCAGTCGCCGGCGTGGCCGATCCGCATGCCGCCGCCCGCGCTCTCCACCCACAGCACCGCGCCGGGACGGGTGGCGAGCCAGACCCGGCCGCGGGCCCGCACGACGCCGTCGAGCAGGCTGTCGATCGCGTCGTGCAGCCGGTCCGGGTGGAACGGGCGTCGGGCGGAGAACAGCAGGGTGCGGACGCCGCTGTCGGCGTCCAGCGGGGGTGTCCCGCGCAGCAGCGGGTCGTGCACGCCACCCGGGACGCCGCGGCGGGACGCGGGGTCGAGCCCGTCGCAGAAGACCCGGTGGTCGGCCCGCCCGGCGAGCAGCCGGGGTGCGGTCGGGCACAGCCGGTCCAGGACGGCGGCGGTCCGGTCCGCGCCCCCGGGCCCGACTGCGTGGGTCAGCACCAGGACGTCGGCGAACTCGGCCTGCCCGACGGCGAGCTGGGCGACGGTCCGCTCGTCGTCGGGCAGCGTGGACAGCCCGCGCTCGGGCAGGGTCGCGTCCCCGGTGGCGTCGTCCAGCCAGTGGTCCGGGTCGAGCACGGCCACCACCCCGCGCAGGTCGACGAGGTCGGTCGCGGTGCAGGCCTCGCCGCCACCCGGCGGCTCGAACACCACCGCCCCCAGCGCCCAGCACACCGGCTCCGGTTCCAGGCGCGGGTCCAGGTGCAGCACCACCCGGTCCACCGTCCCGGCCAGCGCGGCCAGGGTCGGCAGCACGTCCTCGCGGATGGTGCAGCTCACACAGCCGTGGGCGAGCTCCAGCACGGTGCGCTCGTCGCGGCCCGCGTCGCGCAGTCGCCGGTGCACCACACCGCGGCCCAGGTCGCGCAGGTCGTGGTGGAGCACGACGACACCCGGGTCCAGCTCGCGCATCCGCGTGATCGTCCGCTCCACCCCGTCGGGCTCGGTCCCGCACAGGACCACCAGCTCGGTCATGTCTTCCTCCCGGAGTCGGACGTGGTCACGGTCCGGTGTAGCGTAAACGAAAACGATTCCCATGTTGAGAGGAGGGGCGCGATGGCCAAGTCGACCGACGTCCGGCCGATCGTGAAGCTGCGCTCGACGGCGGGGACGGGCACGACCTACGTGACCCGCAAGAACCGCCGCAACGACCCGGACCGCCTGGTCCTGCGCAAGTACGACCCGAAGGTGCGCAGGCACGTCGAGTTCAAGGAGGAGCGCTGATGCCCGCACGTCCCAAGCCGGTGCGCGCGCCGCGACGCAAGCCCAACCCGCTGAAGCAGCGGGGGATCGAGCACGTGGACTGGAAGGACGCCGCGCTGCTGCGCACGTTTATCTCCGACCGCGGCAAGATCCGCGCCCGCCGGGTGACCGGACTCACCGGCCAGCAGCAGCGGCAGGTGGCCACCGCGATCCGCAACGCGCGGGAGATGGCCCTGCTGCCCTACCCGCACGCGGGACGGTGAGCGATGGCGAAGCGCTGTGACCTGACCGGCCGCGAGCCGGGCTTCGGCAAGTCGGTCTCGCACTCCCACCGGCGCACCAGCCGGCGCTGGGACCCCAACGTGCAGACCCGCCGCTACTGGCTGGCCGAGGAGAACCGCTGGGTGCGGCTCACGCTCTCGGTGAAGGGGATCAGGACGGTGGACCGGATCGGCGTCTCCGCCGCGGTGGCGAGGATCCGGGCGAACGGGGTGAAGGTCTGATGGCCACGACCGGGCAGATCGCGAAGAACGAGCGACGGAAGGAGATCGTCGCCCGCTACGCCGAGCGGCGGGCCGAGCTCAAGGCGCTCATCGCCCGCCCGTCGACGCCGGAGCCGGAGCGGGCCGCCGCGGTCGCCGAGCTGCGCCGCCAGCCGCGCGACGCCAGCGCGACCCGGGTCCGCAACCGCGACTCGGTCGATGGACGCCCCCGCGGGCACCTCCGCAAGTTCGGGGTGTCCCGGGTCCGGCTGCGCGAGCTCGCACACGACGGCGCACTGCCGGGTGTCCGCAAGTCGAGTTGGTGACGAACGGCGGTTGACCTGCAGGAACCGGGTTCCGGGACCCCCCGTTCGGGGGCCCGGGACCCCGGTGTAAAGTTCTTCCCGTCGGTGAGAGCGAGGCCCTCGGGCCCGCGGGACACCGGTGCTGCCGCCCCCTTAGCTCAGTCGGCAGAGCGTCTCCATGGTAAGGAGAAGGTCTACGGTTCGATTCCGTAAGGGGGCTCTACAAGGGGCCTCGCCGCATGCGGCGGGGCTTCTTGCATGACGGTGTAGCTCAGTTGGTAGAGCAAGCGGCTCATAATCGCTGTGTCGCCGGTTCAAGTCCGGCCATCGTCACCACGTTGGCGCATCATTCACGAGACATGCTGGGAGGCACCCGCGATGGCCAAGGCCACGGACGTGCGGCCGAAGATCACTCTGGCCTGCGAGGAGTGCAAGCACCGCAACTACATCACCAAGAAGAACCGGCGGAACGACCCCGACCGGCTCGAGATCAAGAAGTTCTGCCCGAACTGCGGCACCCACCGGGCGCACCGCGAGACCCGCTGAGTGCGTAGCGAGTCCCGGAGCTGACAGTGGTCGACCAGTCCTGGGTCGGGCACAGTTCGGACCCGGTCGGGCCGTACCAGGTCGGTCGCGAGAAGATCCGCGAGTTCGCCGTCGCCATCGGTGACGGCGATCCGCTCTTCCGTGACGTGGACGCGGCACGTGCCGCGGGTCACGCGGACCTGGTGGCCCCGCCGACCTTCCCGACCTGCTTCACGATGCCGGTCATCGAGGGCTTCCTCCGGGAGCCCGCCTTCGGGTGGGACTACACCCGCATGGTCCACGGCGACCAGCGGATCACGTTCCGCAGGCCGGTCGTCGCCGGCGACGAGCTCACCACGGTGCTGCACGTCGACGAGCTGCGCACCCGGGCCGGCAACCACATGTTGACGCTGCGCTGCGAGGTCACCGACGCGGCGGGCGAGCCGGTGGCGACCACGCACTCGATGCTGGTCAGTCCCGCCGGTGAGGACGCGGGCAGCGAGGGGGACGCGTGAGTGCACCGCTGACCCGGCAGACCGCCGCCGCCTGCGCCAAGGGCGACGCGCTGCCGTCGCTGACCGTGCAGGTCACCCGCGCCGACCTGGTGCGCTACGCCGGTGCTTCCGGCGACCTCAACCCGATCCACTGGAGCGACCGCGTCGCCGCGGTCGCCGGGCTGCCCGGTGTGATCGCGCACGGCATGCTCTCGATGGCCCTCGCCGGCCGCGTGCTGACCGCGTGGACCGGGGATCCGGCCGCGATCCGCAGCTACGGCACCCGCTTCACGCGGCCCGTCGTCGTCCCGGACGACGACGCCGGCGCCACCGTCGAGCTCTCCGGCACCGTCGCCGAGGTGCGCGAGGAGGGCGGGGAGCGGATCGCCGTCGTCGATCTCAAGGCGGCCTTCGAGGGGAAGACGGTGCTCGGCCGGGCCCGCGCCGAGGTCGTCCTCCCGGGGTGAGGCGACCCGGGGTGCGGGCCCGCGGAAGCGGGTGCGTACACTCGTTCCAGCCGGACGCACCGGACGATCCGTTGCGTCCGCCCCGCCGCCACGTGGCGGATCGGGGCAAAGGGGTGTAGCTCAATTGGCAGAGCAGCGGTCTCCAAAACCGCAGGTTGCAGGTTCAAGTCCTGTCACCCCTGCCACGACGCCGCAGGCCGCCGGAGATCACGGCGGTGCGGCCGACGGCACGGACGGCGAAGCGACGAGGGTTCTCCCGAAGCGGAGGACGTGACCGAGGGCGGGCGGACGCCCGCCACGTGCGGAGGGCGACACGCGTGAGCGACGAGCACGAGTCGGAGCGGCCCGGGCGGGAGCGCCCGAGCAACGCCGCCGACCGTCGTGGGCGGCGGGCCTCCGGCTCCGCGAGCACCCCCGGCAAGGGCCGTGCCACCCCGACCCGCGCCACCGCGGCGACGAAGGAGAAGAAGCCGTCGCTCTTCGCCCGCCTCGCCCGGTTCCTGCGCGAGGTCGTCGCCGAGCTCCGCAAGGTGATCTGGCCCGACCGCGGCCAGATGGTGAAGTACACCATCGCGGTCCTGATCTTCGTGTCGATCATGGTGGCGCTGGTGTTCGTGCTGGACTCGGCGTTCGCCGAGGGCGTCGCCCTGCTGTTCGGCAACTGACGCGAGTACGAACGCCGACCGGCTCCGACCGACACCGAACAATGGAAGCGAGTAGGACGTGACCTCCGACAGCAAGGCGTACGACGAGGCGGCCGACGAGGCCGCGATCGACGCCGTCGCCGAGAACGCGGCCGACGAGACGCTGCCCGAGCAGTCCGTCCAGGACGCCGACGTCGAGGCGGCGCACGGTGAGGACGCCGTCTCCGGCGACTACACCGAGGCCGACGACGACAGCACCCCCGGCGCCGAGGCGGAGACGCTGGACGGCGAGGGCGAGACGGTCCCGACCGCCGAGGACGCGGACGACACCGGCGACGCCGTCTCCGGGGACGCCGACGCCGACTCCGGGGACGCCGACTCCGGGGACGCCGACTCCGACGGTGCGGACGCCGCCGCGGAGGAGCCGGCCGAGGACGTGGATCCGGAGGAGGAGCTGCGCGCCGCACTGCGTCGCGCGCCCGGTGACTGGTACGTCGTCCACTCCTACGCGGGCTACGAGAACAAGGTGAAGTCGAACCTCGAGACCCGGGCGCAGACCCTGGACGTCGAGGACTACATCTTCCAGGTCGAGGTGCCCACCGAGGAGGTCACCGAGATCAAGAACGGGCAGCGCAAGAAGGTCCAGCGCAAGGTGCTGCCCGGCTACATCCTGGTGCGGATGGAGCTCAACGACCAGTCCTGGGGCGCGGTGCGGAACACGCCGGGCGTCACCGGTTTCGTCGGCGCGACGTCCAAGCCGTCGCCGCTGACGATCAACGAGGTCGTGAAGTTCCTGCTGCCGAAGGTCGAGGCCCCCAAGAAGGAGGCCGAGGCCGGCAGGACCGCGTCCGGCGGCGGCTCCGGCTCGTCCGGCGGCGCCCCCACCATCGAGGTCGACTTCGAGGTCGGCGAGTCGGTCACCGTCATGGACGGTCCGTTCGCCACGCTCCCCGCGAGCATCTCCGAGGTCAACGTCGACGCCCAGAAGCTCAAGGTGCTGGTCTCGATCTTCGGCCGGGAGACCCCGGTCGAGCTCGGGTTCAACCAGGTCTCCAAGATCTGATCGCACCCGTGAGGAACGTCCGCGGCATGGCAGGGCCGCGTGGCGTGCACATCGATCACTGAGGAACGGACATGCCCCCCAAGAAGCGGAAGCTCTCCGCGATCATCAAGCTCCAGATCCAGGCAGGCGCAGCGACGCCGGCCCCGCCGGTCGGCCCCGCACTGGGTCAGCACGGCGTCAACATCATGGAGTTCTGCAAGGCCTACAACGCGGCGACCGAGGCCCAGCGCGGCAACATCGTGCCGGTCGAGATCTCGGTCTTCGAGGACCGGTCGTTCTCCTTCGAGCTGAAGACCCCGCCCGCGGCGCGGCTCCTGCTCAAGGCGGCCGGTGTCGAGAAGGGCTCCGGCGAGCCGCACAAGACCAAGGTCGCCAGCGTGACCATGGCCCAGGTCCGGGAGATCGCCCAGGTCAAGATGAATGACCTGAACGCGAACGACCTCGACCAGGCCGCCAAGATCATCGCCGGCACCGCCCGGTCGATGGGCATCACGGTCGACGGCTGAGCGAGCCCCCCACACCACCCGTACGCGTGGGAGAGCCGGGCGCGGCTCCGACCACGACCTGACCTCTCTAAGGAGACGAGGACAGATGGCACAGCGCAGCAAGGCCTACCGAGAGGCCGCCGCGAAGATCGACGCGGACCGCCTCTACTCGCCGCTGTCGGCGGCGAAGCTGGCCCAGGACACGTCCAGCAAGAACACCGACGCGACCGTCGAGGTCGCGATGCGGCTGGGCGTCGACCCCCGCAAGGCGGACCAGATGGTCCGCGGCACCGTGAACCTGCCGCACGGTACCGGTAAGACCGCCCGGGTCATCGTGTTCGCCACCGGCGACAAGGCCACCGAGGCCGAGGCCGCCGGCGCCGACGCCGTGGGCGCCGAGGACCTCATCGAGCGGATCCAGGGCGGGTGGCTCGACTTCGACGCCGCCATCGCGACCCCGGACCAGATGGCCAAGGTCGGCCGCATCGCCCGCATCCTCGGCCCGCGTGGCCTGATGCCGAACCCGAAGACGGGCACCGTGACGCCGGACGTCACGAAGGCCATCAACGAGATCAAGGGCGGCAAGGTCAACTTCCGGGTCGACAAGCAGGCCAACCTGCACCTCGTCATCGGCAAGGCCTCGTTCGACACCGAGAAGCTGGTGGAGAACTACGGCGCCGCCTACGACGAGATCCTGCGGCTCAAGCCGTCGGCCGCCAAGGGCCGCTACGTCAAGAAGATCACCGTCTCCACCACCACCGGTCCGGGCATCCCGGTGGACCCGAACCGCACCCGCAACCTGCTGGTCGCGGACGAGGAGACCGACTGATCGACTGATCAGCACCTGACACGACGACGCCCCCGGTTCCCTGCGGAACCGGGGGCGTCGTCGTGTGCGGGTCAGGCCCAGTCGCGCAGGACGTCCTCGACGCTCTCCGGGCCGGTGCCGCGACCGGCGGTCTCGGTGACCGTGCGGGAGAAGCGCGGTGCCGGGGCGGCCTGGGGCACGCCGTCGGAGGTGACGATCGTGCCGCGCGCGGTCAGGTGCGCGTTCTCGCGGGCCTCGGCGAACGACAGCACCGGGGTGGTGCAGGCGTCGGTGCCCTCGAAGACCGCGGCCCACTCGTCGCGGGGCTTGGAGGCGAACACCTCGGTGAACCGGGCCCGCATGGCCGGCCAGCCGCCGCGGTCGTACTGCGGGCCGAGGTCGTCCTCGGTGAGCCCCAGGCCGGCGATGAGCTGGGCGTAGAACTGCGGCTCCAGCGCCCCGACGGCCATGTGCCCGCCGTCGGCGCAGGTGTAGGTGTCGTAGAACGGGGCGTGCCCGTCGAGCAGGTTGGAGTCGCGCTCGTCGACCCAGGCGTCCTGGGACAGGAAGCCCCAGAACATCTGGTTCAGCACGCTGACACCGTCGACCATGGCGGCGTCGACGACCTGGCCCTGCCCGGAGGCCTTCGCCTCCCAGATCGCGGCCAGCACGCCGACGACGAGCAGCATCGACCCGCCGCCGAAGTCCCCGACCAGGTTCAGGGGCGGGACCGGACGCTCCCCGGCGCGGCCGATCGCGTGCAGCGCACCGGTCAGCGAGATGTAGTTCAGGTCGTGCCCGGCGCGCGGCGCCATCGGGCCGTCCTGGCCCCAGCCGGTCATCCGCCCGTAGACCAGGCGCGGGTTGCGGGCGTGGCAGTCCTCGGGGCCGACGCCGAGGCGCTCGGTGACGCCCGGCCGGTAGCCCTCCAGGAGGACGTCGGCGGACTCGACCAGCCGCAGCACGGTCTCCCGGCCCGCCGGGTCCTTCAGGTCCGCGGTGACCGAGCGCCGGCCGCGCGCCGTCGGGTCGGGTACCGCGTCGGACCCGAGCTTCAGCCCGCCCGACGGCCGGTCGACGCGGACGACGTCCGCCCCGAGATCGCCCAGGATCATCGCCGCGTGCGGCCCCGGCCCGATCCCGGCCAGCTCGATCACCTTCAGTCCGGCCAGCGGACCCTTGCCCCGTGTCACCGTGGACCTCCTCGTCGCGCGATCGGTTCCCGGCGACGGTAGCGACCCGGCGCCGGTGCTCAGCCGGTCGACTCGCGAGCCGGCTCCTCGTAGTCCCAGATGTCCTTGCCGATCTCACGGACGGGATGGTCGGTCGCGTCCCGTTCCTGGATCGTGTAGGCGTAGCGGCCGTGCTGCCAGCCGTCCCGCGTCGCGACCTCCAGCAGGCAGGCCTCGGCCCAGCCGTGCCACTCGTCGAAGTCGCGGGGCAGCGGGTCGGGTGCGTCGCACTCGATCTCGGTCATCCGGTGCAGCAAGCCCCGCAGGGGCTGCCAGGCGTGCACGTCCAGCCAGATGTTGTCCATCGCCGGCGCCTCCGTCGGGTGGGGTCGACCCCCAGTCTCGCCGGGCGCCGTCGTGGCGGGCCGGACGGCCGGGGGTCTTCACCCGATCGTGGTCAGGCCTTCAGCAGGTCCTCGCGGCCCTCGGCCTCGAGCTTCGCCTTGTACGGGCCGAAGAGCTGCTTGGCGATCGGCAGCAGCTTGAGGACCTTCGAGACCGGGCCCTTGGCGCGGACGTCGCCCTTGGCCATCGCGACCGGGAGGATGACCTTGCCCAGCCAGAACCGGTTGCCGGTGTCGGCGGACATGAACAGCTCGATGTTCGGGTCGGGGCCCTGCCCGGCGCCGGTGTGGATCTCGGAGTTCGGCATGTCCACGGTCAGGACGGCGTCCGGGTTCGTGTATGTGATCCGCAGGACGACCCCGGACGGCTGCAGCTTCGCCACCAGGTCCGGGTCGGCCATCCCGATCCGGAACACCCCGCCCAGGTACTCGTAGACCTCGGCCTCGTCGGCGAACACGGCCATCAGCGCCTCCTCGCGAGATGTGGCCGGGCAGGATGCCGCCCGGCACGTCGCCGCGAGTCTGTCCCGCGCCGTCCGGGGCGCGCAGCCGATCACCGGGCCAGGCTTGGCCCGTCCGGGCCGTGCGGCGTGCCGGCGCGGACCTCAGCGGCCGGCCGGGTGCTCGTCGAGCAGCCCGCAGCGCCCCGCCAGCGCGGCCGCCTCGATCCGGTTCGCCGCGCCCAGCTTGTGCAGCAGCGAGGCGATCATGCGCTTGGCGGTGCGCTCGCTGACCAGCATCGGGCGGGCGATGTCGGCGGTCTCCAGGCCCCGCGCCAGCAGCGTCCACAGCTCGATGTCGCGCTCACCGAGCCGGTCGAGCAGGCCGTCGGCGGTGCGGTCGGCCGCGACGAGCAGCGCGTCGAGCAGCTCCGCACGCAGTACCCGCACCCCGGCCGCGATCGACAGCAGCGGCGCGACCAGTACCTCCGGGTCGGCGGACTTGCCCAGGTAGCCGTCGGCGCCGGCGCGCATCGCGGCGGCGGCGAGGTCCAGGTCCTCGGTGCCCGACAGCGCCAGCACCCGGGTGGCGGGGTAGGCGGCCTTGACCCGGCGGATCGTCTCCACCCCGCCCAGCGGGGGGAGCGCGAGGTCGACGATCGCGATCCCGGCCCGGTGCCTCCCGACCAGCGCGACGGCGTCCTCCCCGGCGGTGGTCGAGCCCGCGACCCGGAAGGTGTCCCCGGCGCGGGACTCCAGCAGCAGGGCGAGGCCCTGTGCGAACAGGGCGTGGTCGTCGACGATGACGACCACGTGCGGCGCTGTCGGCACGGGCGGCATGGTCGGTGAGCCTAGTGTGGCCGCCGACCCCGTCCGCTCCCGAGAGGCCTCGACCGTGACCGCGCACGCCGGTGAACTGCCCGAACGCACCCGGGAGGAGCGCCAGGCCGTCGTCCTGAGGATCTGCGTCGTGCTCGGCGCTGTCGGCCTGCTGGTGGCCCGGCCGGACCTCACCGGAGCCCGGCCGGTCGTCGCCGCCGTCCTGATCGGGCTGAGCGCGGTCTACGCGGCCGCGCTCGGCGTCGTCTCGGTGCTCCGCGGGCGGCTGCCCGTTCCGCCGGCCGTGCTGACCGGGATCGACGGTCTGCTCGCCCTGCTCGCCTGCGGACTCACCGGCGGGGTGGCGAGCCCGATGGTGGCCGCGCTGCCGCTGGTCGTCATCGCGATCGCGCTCCGCGGCGGGCACCGGCTCGGGCAGCTCGTCGCGCTCGGTCTCGGCGTCGGCTACACCGTGGCGGCGCTACTCGGCTCCGACCCGGGGGTCACGGTCGGCGCCGCGGTCGTCGCGGGACTGTGGTGGACCGGTTTCCTGTTCGCGACGGCGGTGCTCACCGGGGTGCTCGTGCGCCTGCTGGAACGCCAGCTTGCCGACATCGCGACCACCCGCGCCCGGGCGGAGAGCGAGCACGAGCGTTACCTGTCCGAGCGCGCGCTGCGGGACCGGATCGTGTCCCAGAGCCGGGCCCGGCTGGACGGGGCCCGCGTCGTGCTGCACGAGTTCCGGACGCCGGTCGCCTCGCTGACCGCGCTGTCGGCCGACCTCGCCGCGGGCAGGCTGGGCGGGGACGCCGCCCGGCGGGCGTCGCGGCTGCTCGCCGACCACGCCGCCCACCTCCAGGACATGCTCGACGGGCTGGCCGACCTGGCCGTCGCCGACGGCAGCCCGCTCGGGC
>NZ_WWFY01000519.1:0-18442 GCF_009864975.1 Pseudonocardia sp. SID8383 | reverse complement strand
CCGCGCGGGACGCAGCCCGGCGTCGGCGAGCTGCCGGTCGAACGGGCCGGTCCCGGGCACCGCGAGCAGCAGCGCCGCGGCCTCGGTGGCCAGGTAGTGGGTCTCCAGCACCGCGCCGCCACCGGCCGTCTCCGAGACGCACTCGGTGCGCAGGCATGGTGTGCCGACGGGAACGCCGAGCCAGTCGGCGAGCACGTCGGGCGCGGCGATCCCGGTGCGTTCGAGCCAGCGCGGGACCCGGGTGCCCGTGCCCGTGACGGCGGTCCGGCCGGGGTAGTGCGGGCGGGCGACGATCCGGTGCGCGGTCGGCCCGGGCCGCAGCAGCCCCTCCTCGCGGAGCAGCCCCAGCGCGGCACGGACGGCGCTGCGCGGTACACCGTGGCCGACCATCAGCTCGTCCTCGCCGGGAAGCAGGTCCCCGGTCCGTGCGCGCCCGGCGACCGCGATGCGCAGCAGGTCCCGTACCCGGCGCGCGTCGGACGCCCGCACGTGGTGGGACGGCGACGGCACCGGCATGTACCCGACGGTAGGCACGCGGGGTTGCCCGGCGGTTCCCCTCACATGACGGACGCGTGACAACGCCCCGGGGCGTAGCATCCCGACATCGTGCGCTTCCTCGACGACCGCCGGCCCGAGCACGACCTGACCTACGACGACGTCTTCCTCGTCCCGCGCCGTTCCACGGTGACGTCCCGGTTCGACGTGGACCTCACCGCCCCGGACCGCTCCGGGGCCACGGTGCCGGTCGTCGCGGCGAACATGACCGCCGTCGCCGGCCGCCGGATGGCCGAGACCCTCGCCCGCCGCGGCGCCCTGACGGTGCTGCCGCAGGACGTGGCGACCGACGCCGTCGCCGGGATCGTGTCCTGGATCAAGTCCCGGCACCCGGTGTGGGACACCCCGCTGGTGCTGCGCACCTCCGACGCGGTGGCCGACGCGCTGAACCTGCTGCCCAAGCGGGCCCACGACGCCGTCGTGG
Source organism: Pseudonocardia sp. SID8383 (assembly GCF_009864975.1). Taxonomy (NCBI): domain Bacteria; kingdom Bacillati; phylum Actinomycetota; class Actinomycetes; order Pseudonocardiales; family Pseudonocardiaceae; genus Pseudonocardia; species Pseudonocardia sp. SID8383. The sequence continues at coordinate 17,463 of NZ_WWFY01000519.1, read as the reverse complement.
TCGTCGACGACGGCGGCCGCCCGGTCGGGACCGTGTCCGAGGCGCACTGCGTGGGGGTGGACCGCTTCACCCGGCTCGCCGACGTCCTCGACCCGGACCCCCTGGCGCTGCCGCTGGGCACCGAGCCGCGGGAGGTGTTCGAGCGGCTCGACGCCGGTCGGAAGGCGGTGGCGCTCGGCCTCGACGGCGACGGCCGCCTCGCGGGCCTGCTCACCCCGCTCGGCGCGATCCGGGCCGGGATCTACTCCCCCGCCCTCGACGGCGCGGGCCGGCTGCGCACCGCGGCCGCGATCGGTATCAACGGCGACGTCGCGGTGAAGGCGAAGGCCCTGCTCGACGCCGGTGTGGACGTGCTCGTCGTCGACACCGCGCACGGCCACCAGGAGAAGATGCTCGACGCGCTCGGCGCGGTCCGCCGTGTCGTCGACCAGGCCGGGGCCGCGGTCCCGGTCGCCGCCGGCAACGTGGTCACCGCCGAGGGCGTCGCCGACCTGGTCGACGCGGGCGCCGACATCGTCAAGGTCGGCGTCGGCCCCGGCGCCATGTGCACGACCCGGATGATGACCGGCGTCGGGCGCCCGCAGTTCTCCGCGGTCGCCGAGTGCGCCGCCGCAGCCCGCGAGCGCGGCGCCGTCGTCTGGGCCGACGGCGGGGTGCGCCACCCGCGCGACGTGGCCCTCGCCCTCGCCGCGGGCGCGGCCTCGGTGATGATCGGCTCCTGGCTGGCGGGCACCTACGAGTCCCCCGGCGACCTGCTGCGCGACGAGCACGGCCGGGCGTACAAGGAGTCGTTCGGGATGGCGTCCAAGCGCGCGGTCAGCGCCCGCACCCGCGGGGACAACGCGTTCGACCGTGCCCGCAAGTCGCTGTTCGAGGAGGGCATCTCGTCCTCGCGCCAGCGGCTGGACCCGGACCGGCCGGGCGTGGAGGACGTGCTCGACGAGATCTGCTCGGGCGTCCGCTCCGCGTGCACCTACGCGGGCGCGCGCTCGGTCGACGAGCTGCACGAGCGCTCCGTCGTCGGCGTGCAGACCACCGCCGGGTTCACCGAGGGCACCCCGCACGGCCTCTGACCCACCGCTTGACCCGGTGCGTGATCCGGCGCACGGTCGGGTCATGGCCGCCCCCACGCAGGACACCACCACCAGCAGCAGCTCCGGTACCGCCGCTCTCGGCGGCGGCGGTACCGGCGGTCTGCCCACGCCACCGACGTTCGCCACCTCGGCCGAGGAGCGGCTGCACCGCAAGCAGCAGCTCGCCGGCGCGTTCCGGATCTTCGGCCGGTTCGGCTTCGGCGAGGGCATCGCCGGCCACATCACCGTGCGCGACCCGGAGGACCCGGAGATGTTCTGGGTCAACCCGTTCGGCATGAGCTTCCGGCACATCCGGGTCTCGGACCTGATCATGGTCGACCACCACGGCACGGTCCGGCACGGGAACCGCCCGGTGAACCAGGCCGGATTCGTCATCCACTCGGCCGTGCACGCCGAGCACCCGCACGTCGTCGCGGCCGCCCACGCCCACTCGGTGCACGGCAAGGCGTGGTCGTCGCTGGGCCGCCCGCTGGACCCCATCACCCAGGACGCCTGCGCCCTCTACGAGAACCACGGCGTCGTCCACGAGGGGGCGGGCGCGGTCGTGCTCGACCCGGAGGCGGGCCGGGCGCTGGCCCGCGGCCTGACCGGCCGGAAGATGGTGTTCCACCAGAACCACGGGATCTTCTCCGTCGGCGAGACCGTCGCCGAGGCCGCCTGGTGGTTCATCTCGACCGAGCGCAACTGCCAGGCACAGCTCCTCGCCGAGGCCGCGGGGACGCCGACGCTCGTCGACCACGCCAACGCGCGGTTCACCGCCGAGCAGACCGGTACCCCCTACGCCGGCTGGTTCTCCTACCAGCCGCTGTGGGACGAGGTCGTCCGTACCGACCCGGACCTGTTCGACTGAGCACACGGCCCCCGTCCGCGGCTGCGGACGGGGGCCGGGCCCGGCACCTCAGGAGTTCGGTCCCTCCAGCATCTCCGTGACCAGCGCGGCGATCGGCGAGCGCTCGCTGCGGGTCAGCGTGACGTGCGCGAACAGCGGGTGGCCCTTGAGCTTCTCGATGACGGCGTTGACACCGTCGTGCCGCCCGACGCGCAGGTTGTCGCGCTGCGCGACGTCGTGGGTGAGCACGACGCGCGACGCCGTCCCGAGCCGGGACAGCACGGTGAGCAGCACGTTGCGCTCCAGCGACTGCGCCTCGTCGACGATCACGAAGGTGTCGTGCAGCGACCGGCCGCGGATGTGGGTCAGCGGCAGGACCTCCAGCAGCCCGCGGGCGATGACCTCGTCGATGACGTCCTGGCTGACCATCGCGCCCAGGGTGTCGAAGACGGCCTGCGCCCAGGGCTGCATCTTCTCGACCTCGCTGCCGGGCAGGTAGCCGAGGTCCTGCCCGCCGACGGCGTAGAGCGGCCGGAAGACGACGATCTTGCGGTGCTGGCGGCGTTCCAGCACCGCCTCCAGGCCGGCGCACAGCGCGAGCGCCGACTTGCCCGTCCCGGCGCGGCCGCCGAGGGAGACGATCCCGACCTCGTTGTCCAGCAGGAGGTCCAGCGCGATCCGCTGCTCGGCGGAACGGCCGTGCAGCCCGAACGCCTCCCGGTCCCCGCGCACCAGCTTGACCCGCTTGTCCGCGGTGACCCGTCCGAGCGCGTTCGACGCTCCCACCAGCCGCAACCCCGTGTTGCAGGGCAGGTCGCGGGCCTCGTCGTGGTCGATGACGCCGTCGCGGAACAACGCGTCGACGTCCTCGGGGGTCACCTCCAGGTCGGTCATGCCGGTCCAGCCCGAGAACAGCACGTCCTGGCCGTGGTACTCGTCGGCGTCCAGACCGACCGCGGCGGCCTTGACCCGCAACGGCATGTCCTTGGTGACCAGCGTGACGTCCGCAGGCGCGGCCGGGTCCGCCTTGAGGTTCAGCGCACAGGCCAGGATCCGCGAGTCGTTCGAATCGGTGCGGAACCCGGCCGGCAGGACCGTGGGATCGGAGTGGTTCAGCTCGACGTGCAACGTGCCACCGGACTCGCCGATCGGCACGGGTGCGTCGAGACGGCCGTGCTTGACGCGCAGCTCGTCGAGCTGGCGCAGCGCGGTCCGGGCGAACCAGCCCAGTTCGGGGTGGTGACGCTTGGCCTCCAGCTCACTGATGACGACGAGCGGCAGGACGACCTGGTGCTCGTCGAAGCGCTGCAGCGACCAGGGGTCGGACAGCAGCACGGACGTGTCGAGCACATAGCAGCGGGTGGTACCTGCCGGTGCGTCCCCGACGGACCCCTGCGGTGCGGAGGTCGGGTCGGTGAGGGCGGGACGACGATCGGTCACGGGTGCTCCCTCGCAGGCGCGGCACCGCGCCTGCTCTGCGTCGGGCCGGCCGGCCCCGGTGCGGGCCGCGACGACGCGGAGGGACCATGGCGGTCCTCCGGCCGGCACGCCCGCAAGGGCCGGGTGCCGGCCCTCTCGGGTGCGTGTGACACCACTCCAGGGCCTCCCGAACGGGCCGCATCGGGTACAGCCCGTCGTCATGGACGCTACTAGTGGTCACCCTCGTGCGGTCAATAGCAACTCTCCGTCGGATCCCTACGTTGACCCCTGATGGAATAGTCGTAACGTGCCGTTCATCGTGTGATCGGTACCGTCCGACGTCGGATCGGGTAACAGCACCTCGTTCGGTGGCGAGCCGTTCGGCTCAGCCGAGGCGCGGCGGACGGAGCACTCCGACCGGAGCGGGAGCCGGTCCCCGCGTTCCGGACCGTGCGCGGCGCCACCGTCGGTGACCAGATCCGACGGCAGGACCGGGGTGTCGAGCAGCGTCGCCAGCGCGGCGGCCGGGCCCTCCGGGGCGGTGGCGAGCCGGGCGCGCACGAGCGGGCCGCCCTCGGCGTAGGTGACCGGGTAGGTGCGCCACTGGGGATGGTCGAGGAAGTCGAGCATGCGCCGCGCCCGGTCGTCGTCGACCAGCAGCCAGCGTGCGAGGTGGGCGAGCACCGCGTCGGGGCCTGCGCCGTCGACGTGACGCATGAGGGCGGCGTCGAGCCGGACCCGGCCCAGCAGGTCCAGCTCCCGTTCGATCCGCTCGGCCGCCGGGCCGTCGAGGTGCACGCCCGCGCCCGCGAGGACGCGTTCGGCGACCGCGCCCCAGCCGGGGCCGGGCACGACGGCGACGGCGGCCTCCGCCGCCCCTTCCGCGACCAGCCCCTGCGGGCTGTGGACCAGCCGCAGGGCCAGCTCCGGGTACCGCTCCGACGCGACCTCGGCCCGGCAGTACTGCAGGTGGTGGCCGGGATAGACCTCGTGGGCGAGCAGCGGCAGCAGCGACCCGGCCCGCACCCTGCCCGTCGTCGCGACCGAGATCCGACTGCGCAGGCCGCCGCGGTAGCGGGTGAACGCCGTCCAGGGCCGGGCGCCGACGAGGTCGACGTCGGCGCGCTCGCCGTCCGGGAGTCCCAGCATGTCGTGGGTGCGGCGGCGCAGCTCGGCGACGACGGCGGTGACCGCACCGGCCAGCCGTTCCACCGGGACGACGTCGGCGGCCCGGTGGTCCCGCATCCGGGCGGCCAGCGGACCGCGCCCGGGCAGCACCGCCGCCAGCCTGCGGTGCGCCTCGTACAGCTCGTCCGGCTCGCTGCGGCGCGGGAGCACCCCGAACAGGTCGCGGACCTGCTCGACGTAGCCGACGTCCTCACCGGCGAGCAGCCGGGCCCGGCAGCGCAGCGCGACCAGGAGCGCGTCCAGGTGCCGGCGACGACCGTCCGGGAGTCCCGCCGCTGCGACCTCCGCACGCAGCCTCCCTGCTGTGCCGACCAGCGCCACCGGGTCCTGGACCGGCTCCGCGGCCACCCGCCGGGCGATCGACGGGTACGGCGGCGGCCCGTCCAGCACACCCGGCCGCAGCCGGTCCACCCGCGACGCGAGCTCCGCCGTCGCGTGCAGCAGGTCCATCCCCGGAGCGTAGGCGGGCCCGGTGCGGAACGACGGTAAGGGCCGCCGGTGACGCGTCCGTTCGGACGTATCCGACCACGCAGAGTGCACGATCCGTGTCGGTGACAGCTCGGTCGCACGGGACCGGAACAACCTATCTGGGGAGTATCGGAACCGTCAGTGAAAGTGTACCCCGATAGGGTCACGAGATTTGTTTCGCCGGAATAACAGCGGTAGCTTTCTTGCAGTCGGTACGGGCTCCCCCTCGTCAGCGTGCCGGCACGCGTGAGACCGGCTTCGGGCGGACTCGAGACTCAACAGGAGAAAACTGTGCTGAAGAAGGCTGGAATCGTGGTTGCGGCCTCCGCCGCGTCCCTGCTCGCCCTGTCCCCGCTCGCCTTCGCCGGCGACAAGGACGGCGACCACGGCCACAAGGGCGGCCACCACCACGGTGCCGAGAACGTCATCGACAAGGACGCCAAGGGCCTCATCGCCGGCCTGAACGGCAACAACGTCAACGTGCCGGTCCAGGCCTGCAACAACAACGTTCCGGTCAACGTGCTGGGCGTGCAGGTCCCGGTCGAGGACGCCTCTGCCCTCAACGGCCTCACCGGCGCCCTGGGCATCCTGGGCGACGCCAAGGCCAAGTCCGGCGACTCGGTCACCGACCAGTCCGACAACTGCGGCCAGGAGGCCGGCGCCGGCGACTCGATCGGCTGATCTCCTCGCAGATCTGAGAATGCCCCGGAGCTTCCGCTCCGGGGCATTCTTGCGTTCCGATCCGGGCCCACTCCCGGGTGATCGGGAATCCGTCGGGTCACCGTTTTCCGGACCCTCGGGGACGTGTTCACCCCGTCGTGTCGACGCCGCCGGACGGCACTCCGATCCCTTGAGCGCATGACCACGCTCCGTACACGTAGCTCACCTCCCCTCGTGCCCGGCCGTCCTCGCACCCGCGGCCGTGCTGCGGCTCGGCGACACCCGCGCCCGGCGCGCCTCCTGCCGCCCGACCGCTGTCACGCCCGGCCGGCGTGAGGCCGCTCGACTTCCCAGCGCCCCCGCACGCGCCTGCCGTCCAGCTGCCTCGCGGCCCTCGGTCACAACGTGCCCGTCGCCCGACTTCCCAGCGGCCTCGCACTCGGCTGCCTCCGGTCACCCAGCGGCCCTCGTGGCCGACCGCCCCCGTGCCGACCGCCGACACCCCGGCCGTGCACGCCACGTCCGGCGCTCACGACCTCGCGCGAGATGCCGGACGCCGCCGTGATCACCGGTTGTGGAGCGGAACATCCGCGTCGCGGACGCCCGACTCCACAACCGGTGATCATGTGAGCCCCCACCGCCCGGACCGGGGCCGAACCGGGTCGCCCGCACCGGTCCGGCACCTACGGCACCCCCGGCCGGCCCGCCGACCTCCGCCCCGCACCGGCACGGCCCATCCCCGAGTTCCGCTCCCGAGGCCCGCCCGGTTCGACCGTCCCGGCCGGCGCGGGCCTCGTCGGGGCCCCGGCCGTCGGGGGTGGCCACCCGAGCGGCGGGCCGCACAGCAGGATCCCGGTGCCGCCGACACCAGTCGGACGTCTCCCCCGGACGGCTCCCACCCCGCTGCCCCGTCCGCCGCAGCGCCGACACGCCCGCACGCCACGCCGACCGCGCTGCGATTGCGGCGACGAATCCCCAGGTACACGAATGGTTCGCCGACTCCGCCTAAGAATTACGTAGGGTCAGATTGTCGAGCGCGAAAGCGTCCGTTAGATTGACACGCAGTCGATGCGGGCTCCCCGGTTCGAGCGTCGACAGGTACTGAGAGTTGCGCACCTTGGTCGGGCGCGCTCTCCGACTAACAGGAGACGGACTGTGCTGAAGAAGGCTGGAATCGTTGCCGCGGCCGGCGCCGCGTCGCTCGTCGCGCTGAGCCCGCTCGCGTTCGCGGGTGAGCACGGTGGCGACACCCACATCAAGGACAGCGGTAACACCAAGTCCCACGAGAGCTACTTCAGCGGCAACAAGGCCAAGGCCTCGACCGTCGAGGACTCCGAGGGTGTCGCGCAGAAGAACAGCGCCGGCCTGGTGAACCTGTCCAACAACAACATCAACGTCTCGCCGCAGGCCTGCGGGACCGCCCTCAACGGCAACAGCCTGGTCCAGGGTGCCCTGGGCGGTCTGTTCAGCGAGGCGTACAACAAGTCGGGCGTCGAGTCGGACAACAGCGTCGACTGCACCAACGCCGCCGACAACGGCGACAAGGTCGACATCGACGGTGGCAAGCACCACGGCGGTGGCAAGTAAGACCTCGCGTCACCGACGCGCGGAAGGCCCCGGGAGTCCGCTCCCGGGGCCTTTCCCGTTTCCGGGGATCGCGATCCTTGTTTCTGGGGCTCCTATAACGAGTGAGCCGGCCGGAAGTTACGGTCGATCTGAATTCATCCGCCGAAACGTCGGTGCCGTGCGCCGAAGTCGCGCAACGCCCGTAGGAAATCGACGCGGCGGAACTCGGGCCAGTAGGCCTCGCAGAACCAGAACTCCGAATGGGCCGACTGCCACAGCAGGAACCCCGACAGCCGTTGCTCGCCGCTGGTCCGGATGACGAGGTCCGGGTCGGGCTGTCCGGAGGTGTAGAGGTGCTCCGCGATGTGGTCGACGTCGAGCGATTCCGCGAGCTCCTCGATCGTCCGTCCCGCCTCCGCCTGGGTCAGCAGCATCTTGCGGACGGCGTCGGCGATCTCCTGGCGGCCGCCGTAGCCGACGGCGACGTTCAGCTGGATGCCCCCGCGGTCGCCGGTACGGGCGACCGCCGCGGTCAGCCGGTCGGCCAGGCTGCTCGGCAGCAACTCCATCGCGCCGACGACCCGCAGCCGCCACGGGGTGTCCGGGCCGGAGAGGTCGTCGACGACCCCGGCGATGATCTCCAGGAGGTCCTTGAGCTCCTCCGGGGAGCGGGTGTCCAGGTTGTCGGTGGACAGCAGGAACACCGTGACGACCTCGACGCCGGCCTCGGAGCACCAGCCGAGCATCTCGGCGATCTTCGCTGCGCCGGCACGGTGCCCCTCCGCGGGGTCGGCCAGACCCGCCTCCCGCGCCCAGCGGCGGTTGCCGTCGAGGATGAGCGCCACGTGCCTGGGCTGCTCGGCCCCCGCGATCTGACGCAGGATCCTGCGCTCGTACACCGTGTAGAGCAGGTCTCGGAGGGCCACGTACAGGGAGCCTAGTCCCGGGTGTGGTGTTCGTCCGCCGGACGGGACCCCTGCCGTCGCGACCCGTAACGTCGGGGTGCGTGAGCATCGCCCCGTCCGCCCCGCTCAAGCCCCGTATGCGGGGCTGGCTGCACCTGTGGAGCCTCGTCGGTTCCGTCTTCGCGTGCGCCGCGCTCGTCAGTGTCGCGGGGGCGCTCGTCGGGGCCTCTGCGGCCGCGGCCGCGGCCGTCTACACGCTGACCACGTTCGGCCTGTTCGGGATCAGTGCGCTGTACCACCGGCGCACCTGGGTCGACCCGGCCCGGCGACGACTGATGAAGCGCCTCGACCACTCGATGATCTTCCTGTTCATCGCGGGCACCTACACGCCGGTCTCGGTGCTGGCGCTCCCCGCGGCGACGGCCACCTGGGTGCTCGCCGTCGTCTGGGGCGGGGCGCTCGCCGGGGTCGCGCTCAAGCTCGCCTGGCCGACCGCGCCGGCCTGGGTCGGGGTGCCGATCTATGTCGCGCTCGGCTGGGTCGCGGTGTTCGTGCTGCCCGGACTGCTGGCCGGCGGTGGCGTGGCCGCGCTCGTGCTGCTGCTCGCCGGCGGGGCCCTCTACACCATCGGCGCGGTCATGTACGCGCTACGACGGCCCGACCCGTGGCCCGCGACATTCGGCTACCACGAGTTCTTCCACGCCGCGACGGTGTTGGCCTGGGCCTGCCACCACGTCGCGATCTGGCTGGTCCTGCTGCGCTGACCCGGCGCTTCCACGGGTCGGCGACTCAGGAGCGGGCCGGTCCCGGCTCACCGCGGTCGGTCGCGGTCCCGGATGCGGTGCCGGCCGGGTCGGATCCGCCCTCCGCGGTGTCCTCACCGTCGAAGGACTCCGGGAGCCGGGTGATCCGCTTGCTCATGTTGCGGATGAGGAAGACCGTCGCGAGCAGCAGGAGCAGCACGATCGCCAGCCCGGCGGGGGCCGCGTTGCCGAACTCGGGCAGCTGCCCGGGGGGCGGGGGCCGGTCCTGCATCGGGACGAGCAGGCCCGTCACGACCTGGTTCACCACAGCCGTCACGTTCTCGACCTGCACCGCCACGCGCCTCCGTACTCCGGTTCCCGGATCACCGGCACCACCCCGCAGCTGCGGGAGGGGCCGGTGACCAGGCTACCCGCGGAGCCCGCGTGCCCTCATCCGGCGCGACGGCGCTCCCCGCCGACCTCGACGGGGATGCCGGCGAACAGGTCGTCCTCCGGGACCTCGGTGTCGACCAGGGACTGGACCAGCTCGTAGTCCTCGGTGGGCCACACCCGGGCCTGCACCTCGAGCGGGGTGAAGAAGAATCTGCTGTCCGGGTCGATCTGAGTGGCGTGTGCACGCAGCGCGTCGTCGCGCCGGCCGAACCAGTCCGAGCACGGGACCTTGGTGGTCACCCGGGTGCCGGGGTCGGGCCGGTCGCTCTTCCAGTTCTCCAGCCACTCCGCGTACGGCGACTCCTGGCCGGACTCGACGATCGCGTTGTGGAAGGCCTCCAGCCGGGCCTTGGAGAAGCCGTGGCCGTAGTAGAGCTTCATCGGCTGCCACGGAGCCCCGGCCTCCGGGAAGCGTGCCGGGTCGCCCGCGGCCTCCCAGGCCGCCATCGAGATGACGTGGGTGCGGATGTGGTCCGGGTGCGGGTAACCACCGTTCTCGTCGTAGGTGACGATCACGTGCGGGCGGAACTCGCGGATGACCTTCACCAGGGCCGCGGTCTGCTCCTCGACGTCCCCCAGGGCGAAGCAGCCCTCGGGCAGCGGGGGCTTCGGGTCGCCCTCGGGCAGGCCGGAGTCGACGAAGCCCAGCCAGACGTGCTGCACGCCGAGGATCTCGGCGGCGCGGGCCATCTCGGCGTTGCGGACCGCGGTCATGTTCTCCAGGACGTCCGGCCGGTCCATCGCGGGGTTCAGGATGCTGCCCCGCTCACCACCGGTGCAGGTCACGACCATGACCTCGTGACCCTCGTCGACGTACCGGGCGGTGGTCGCCGCGCCCTTCGACGACTCGTCGTCGGGGTGGGCGTGCACCGTCATCAACCGGGGACGCTCGCCGGGCGCCGGCGGCTGGACCGGGCGCGGGGCGGACGGGGTGTACTGCGTAGCCATCGGGGCGGGTTCCTCCACGGTCACCGGACTCGGGTCCCGCACCGGTCGGCTGCCGGCGGCGGGCGGCGAGGTCGTGCTCAGGGACGATCCTGGCAGAGGGGACCGACAGGAACCGCGCCGAGCACGGGCTCCGGCATCGGCAACGCCGTCACCCGCACCATCTGTTCCCGCCGCGGCACCCGTCTGCGACGGACGGTTGACGCCGACGCGACCGGGGCGGCGGCGCGGCTGCCGACAACCCCGTTACCTGCGAATATTCCTCGACAGGGAACTATCCGGTACGCGCGCCCGTTCACCGAAAGGCTGCGATGAGCGGCACGCTCCGTGGTAAGGTGAGCCCTACACGACCCGCAGGCGGGTCGTGTTTTTCCTTACTCGGGGCGTGCCGCTCGGAGCCGCCACCCCCGTGTGCCCGCCGGGCGCCAGGCGTCCCGGCGGTGACACGTCCTGTTTTCCTGGAGGAGTTGATGACGGTGACGGACACCCAGGCCACCTGGCTGACCCAGGACGCCTACGACCGGCTGAAGGCCGAGCTGGACGGGTTGATCGAGAACCGGCCCGTCATCGCCGCGGAGATCAACGCCCGCCGCGAGGAGGGCGACCTGAAGGAGAACGGCGGCTACCACGCGGCACGCGAGGAGCAGGGTCAGCAGGAGGCCCGGATCCGTCAGCTGCAGGAGCTGCTGCGCACCGCCCAGGTCGGCACCGCGCCGTCCAGCTCTGACGAGGCCTCCCCCGGCACCGTCCTCGAGATCCGCTACGAGGACGACGACGAGGCCGAGAAGGTCCTGCTCGGCTCCCGCGAGGAGGGCAGCCACGGCGACCTGCAGGTCATCTCCCCGAACTCCCCGCTCGGCGCGGCGCTGCTCGGCGCGAAGCCGGGTGACACCCGCGAGTACCAGCTGCCCGACGGCGGAACCATGAAGGTGACGCTGGTGTCGGTGGAGGCCTTCACCGGCTGACCCACGACCACCCGCGGAACGGGCCCGGCCGGTGGGCCGGGCCCGTTCGCGTGTCGGGGCCGGTCGGAGCGTGTCGGAACGGGTCAGGGCGTGGCGACGGCGTGCCCGGCCTCGCGCAGGTCGGCGACGATGGCGTCGCGGTGCTCGGGCCCCCGCGTCTCGACGCTGAGCTCGACGTCGACCTCCCCCACCGCGAGCGCGCCCCTGATCCGCGAGTGCGCGACGTCGGTGACGTTGGCCCCGAGCCGACCGACCCGGGCCAGGAGCTCGGCGAGCGCGCCGGGGCGGTCGGGCATCCGCAGGTGCAGCGTGAGGTAGCGGGACGAGGCGACCAGCCCGTGCCGGATGACCTGCAGCAGCACGAGGGGGTCGACGTTGCCGCCGGACAACACGCACACGACCGGCCCCGGCCAGCGGTCGGGCTGCTCCATCAGCGCGGCGACGGACGCGGCACCGGCCGGCTCGACGAGCATCTTCGCCCGTTCCAGGCAGTGCAGCAGTGCCGCGGACAATGCGTCCTCCGACACCGTGACCATCTCGTCGATCAGGCTGCTGACCTGGGCGAACGTGACATCGCCCGGGCGGCCGACGGCGATCCCGTCCGCCATCGTGCGCATCCCGCCGACCGGCATCGGCTCGCCGGCCGCCAACGACGACGGCCAGGCCGCGGCACCCGCGGCCTGCACCCCGACGATCCGGACGTCCGGGCGGGCGGCGCGCAGGACCGCGGCGGTCCCGCCGAGCAGGCCACCACCGCCCGCGGAGATCAGCACGGTGCCGGCGTCGGGGACCTGATCGAGGATCTCGCAGCCGACGGTGCCCTGCCCGGCGATGATGTCGGGGTGGTCGAAGGGGTGCACGAACACCGCACCCGACCGTTCGGCGGCCGCGGTGGCGGCCGTGACGGCCTCGTCGACGGTGCGGCCGGTGAGCACGACCTCGGCGCCGTAGCCGCGGGTCGCGTCGACCTTGGGCAGGGCCGCCCGCTCGGGCATGTACACGGTGGCGCGCACGCCCAGCAGCCGTGCGGCGAGCGCGACGCCCTGGGCGTGGTTGCCCGCCGACGCCGCGACGACGCCACCTGCACGTTCGTCGTCGGAGAGGCGGGCGATGCGGGTGTAGGCACCGCGGATCTTGAACGAGCCCGTGCGCTGCAGGTTCTCGCACTTCAGACCGACCCGGGAGCCGGTCAGGTCGGACAGGGCGCGGGCACCGGCGACGGGCGTGGTGCGCACGACGCCGGAGAGCAGTTCGCGGGCGCAGAGCACGTCGTCGGCGGTGACCGGGGGGATGACGGGGGCGGCCATCCCGGCAGTCTCGCACCGCCCCGGGTAACCTCGCCGATGTCTCACCGGGCGTGACGTCTCCTGCGCGCCCGGTGTCGGGAGGGACTCGCGAATGACGCGTCTGCGCACGACAGCACCGCTGCTGCTGGCCGCCGGACTGGCCGCGCTCGCGGTGGCGACCGTGCACGACGCGGGCTGTGCCGACCCGGGCCGCTACGAGGCCCGCGGCGACGGCACGTGGTCGCTGGTCGGCGGCTGCGTGGACCCGGGTGACCTGGTCATCCCACCGCCGCCGGTGGTCCAGCCCCCCGCGCCGTCGCCGGAGCAGTCGCGCAGCTGAGCCCGCCCGGCGGCGCTACCGGACCGCGTCCAGCGCGGCCCGCAGGTCGTCGAGAAGGTCGTCGGCGTCCTCGATGCCGACCGACAGCCGGACCAGCGATTCCGGCACCTCGAGCATCGATCCCGCGGTCGAGGCGTGGGTCATCTCGCCCGGGTGCTCGATCAGCGACTCGACCCCGCCGAGGGACTCGGCGAGGGTGAACAGCCGGGTGCCCGCGCAGATCCGCAGGGCCGCGTCGCGCCCGCCCGCGGCGAGGAACGACACCATCCCGCCGAACCGGCGCATCTGCTTGGCCGCGACCTCGTGGCCGGGGTGCCCGGGCAGGCCCGGGTAGAGCACCGAGGCCACCGCGGGGTGCGCGGAGAGCATCTCGGCGACGCGCTCGGCGTTGTCGCAGTGGCGCTCCATGCGCACCGCGAGGGTCTTCGCGCCGCGCAGGGTCAGCCATGCGTCGAACGGGCCGGGCACCGAGCCGGTGGAGTTCTGGACGAACGCGATCTGCTCGGACAGTGCGTCGTCGTCGGTGACCAGTGCACCGCCGACGACGTCGGAGTGGCCGCCGACGTACTTGGTGGTGGAGTGCACGACGACGTCGGCGCCCAGCGCCAGCGGCGTCTGCAGGTACGGGGAGGCGAAGGTGTTGTCGACGACGAGCCGCGCGCCCGCCTCGTGCGCCACCCCCGCCAGCACCGCGATGTCGGCGATGCCGAGCAGCGGGTTGGTCGGGGTCTCGCACCACACGACCCTGGTCGTGGGCCGCAGCGCCGCGCGCAGGGCGTCGTGGTCGGCGAGGTCGACCGGGGTGTGCTCGACGCCGAACCCGGACAGCACCTTGTCCACCAGCCGGAACGTGCCGCCGTAGGCGTCGTGCGGGATGACCAGGTGGTCACCGGGCTTGAGCAGGATCCGCAGCAGCGTGTCCGTCGCCCCCATCCCGGAGCCGAACGCGTGCGCGTGCCGGCCGCCCTCCAGGGCGGCGAGCTGGTCCTGCAGCACGGTCCGGGTCGGGTTGGCGCTGCGGGAGTACTCGTACCCCCCGCGGGTCCCGCCGACGCCGTCCTGGGCGTAGGTCGAGCTGGTGTGGATCGACGTCGTGACCGCGCCGGTCGTCGGGTCCGGGACCTGGCCGGCGTGGATCGCGCGCGTGGAGAAGCCCTGCATGGACGCCGAGGCTACTCCCGGCGCCCGTGCGGGCCGGATCAGGCGTTGCCGCCGAGGAAGGCGATCACGTCGGACCGGGTGACGACGCCCGCGGGCTTGCCGTCCTCCAGCACCAGCGCGGCGTCGGCCTTGGCGAAGGCCTCCATCGCGTCCTGCACCGACTCGCCGGCGCCGAGGGTCGGCAGCGGCTCGGACATGTGGTCCTCGAGCCGGTCCGAGAGCTTGGCCTGCCCGGTGAACAGCGCGTCGAGCAGGTCGCGCTCGCTGACCGACCCGGCGACCTCGGCCGCCATGACCGGCGGCTCCGCCTTGACCACCGGCATCTGGGAGACACCGAACTCGCGCAGGTAGAGCGCGGCGTCGGCGACGGTCTCGTTGGGGTGGGCGTGCACCAGCGCGGGCAGCGCGCCGTCCTTGCGCCGCAGCACGTCGCCGATGGTCGCGCCCTGCGACGGCGGGAGGAAGCCGTAGCTGGCCATCCAGCGGTCGTTGAAGACCTTGCCGAGGTAGCCGCGGCCACCGTCGGGCAGCAGCACGACGACCACCGCGTCCGCGGGCAGCGTCGCGGCCACCCGCAGGGCGGCGACGGTCGCCATCCCACAGGAACCGCCGACGAGCAGCGCCTCCTCGCGGGCGAGGCGGCGGGTCATCTCGAAGGAGTCGGCGTCGGAGACGGCGACGATCTCGTCGCAGATGTCGCGGTCGTAGGTGGTCGGCCAGAAGTCCTCGCCGACGCCCTCGACCAGGTAGGGACGCCCGGTGCCGCCGGAGTAGACCGAGCCCTCCGGGTCGGCGCCGATGATCCGCACGGCGCCGTTCGACTTCTCCTTGAGGTACCGCCCGATGCCCGAGATGGTGCCGCCGGTGCCGATCCCCGCCACGAAGTGGGTGATCCGGCCCTCGGTCTGCTGCCAGATCTCCGGGCCGGTCGAGTGGTAGTGCGACTCGGGGTTGGCCGGGTTCGCGTACTGGTTGGGCTTCCAGGCGCCCTCGATCTCGCGGACCAGCCGGTCGGAGGTCTGGTAGTAGGAGTCGGGGTGCTCGGGGTCGACCGCCGTCGGGCACACCACGACCTCGGCGCCGTAGGCCTTGAGGACGTTGCGCTTGTCCTCCCCGACCTTGTCCGGGCACACGAACACGCACTGGTAGCCCTTGCGCTGGGCGACCATCGCCAGCCCGACCCCGGTGTTGCCCGAGGTCGGCTCGACGATCGTGCCGCCCGGGCGCAGCTCACCGGAGGCCTCGGCGGCCTCGACCATCCGCAGGGCGATGCGGTCCTTCACCGATCCACCGGGGTTCAGGTACTCGACCTTGGCCAGGACCGGCGGGGCGATGCCCTCGGCCGTCGCTCCCAGCCGGACGAGGGGCGTGTTCCCGACCAGATCGACGACGTGCTCGACGTAGCGCATGCACGCATCCTCCCACCGCTCACTCGCGCAAGACCTCGTGCATCCCGCCACCGGGGGTCCACCAGCGCACCACGAGACGGTTCCGCTCGTCGTTGAGCCCGGTCCAGACGACCTCGGTGAGATCGACGCGGAACGCGTCCCCGGTGACCGGCCCGGACAGCGGGCCCTGCAGCACCGCCCGGCCCGACACCTTCAGGTCGCCGTCCCCGAGGTCCCCGCCGGACTGGTCGGCCGGTGCGGCGTGCAGCGCGAACCGCGGGTCCCGCCGCAGGTCGGAGCCCTTCCGGGCGCCCGGCATCGACCCGAAGGAGAGCTCGGTGTCACCGCCGGCGTCGTCCAGCACCACCTCGATCCCGGACACGCGCGGTGCGCCGTCGGCGCGCAGCGTCGCGATCACGAGCGCGATCCCCCGCCGCAGGATCCGCTCGGACAGATCGGCGAACGCGGGCTCGGCCCGCCGGAAGTCTCCCCACGACGTCATGGATCAGAGCATGCCGCGGACCCCTGACGGTTTCGTCACGCCGTCTCCCGAACATCGGTTACCGACAAGTACGGTCTGGTCGAGAGGTACCTGCGATGGAGGAGGACGTCCCATGCCCGAAGCCGTGATCGTCGCCGCGGCCCGGTCCCCGATCGGCCGCGCCAACAAGGGCTCCCTGGCCGGGATGCGCCCGGACGACCTGACCGTGCAGATGGTCCGCGCCGCCCTGGGCCAGGTCCCGCAGCTGGACCCGGCCGAGATCGACGACCTGATGCTCGGCTGCGGCCTGCCCGGTGGGGAGCAGGGCAACAACCTGGCCCGGATCGTCGCGATCCAGCTCGGCTACGACTCGCTACCCGGCACCACCATCACCCGGTACTGCTCGTCGTCGCTGCAGACGACCCGGATGGCGCTGCACGCGATCAAGGCCGGTGAGGGCGACGTGTTCGTCTCCGCCGGTGTCGAGACCGTCTCCCGCTTCTCCCGCGGCACGTCGGACTCCTGGCCGGACACGCACAACCCGCTGTTCGCCGACGCCGAGGCCCGCACCGCCGAGACCGCGGAGAAGGGCGCCGAGACCTGGACCGACCCGCGCGACCAGAGCCTCCTGCCGGACGCCTACATCTCCATGGGACAGACCGCGGAGAACCTGGCGCGGTACAAGGACGTGTCCCGCGACGACATGGACCGCTTCGCGGTGCAGTCGCAGAACCGTGCGGAGAAGGCCATCGCCGACGGCTTCTTCGCGCGCGAGATCACCCCGGTGACGCTGCCCGACGGCACGGTCGTCGACACCGACGACGGCCCCCGCCCCGGCACCACCTACGACAAGATCTCGCAGCTCAAGCCCGTCTTCCGCCCGGACGGCCGGATCACCGCCGGCAACGCGTGCCCGCTCAACGACGGCGCCGCCGCCCTGGTGATCATGTCCGACACGAAGGCCGAGCAGCTCGGCGTCACGCCGCTGGCCCGGGTCGTCTCGACCGGTGTCACCGGGCTGTCGCCGGAGATCATGGGCTACGGCCCGGTCGAGGCCTCCCAGCAGGCGCTGCACCGCGCCGGGCTCACCATCGACGACATCGATCTGGTCGAGATCAATGAGGCCTTCGCCGCGCAGGTGCTGCCCAGTGCCCGCGACCTGGGCATCGACGAGGCCAAGCTGAACGTGCACGGCGGCGCGATCGCGCTGGGCCACCCGTTCGGCATGACCGGCGCCCGCATCACGACGACCCTGATGAACGGCCTGCGCAGCACCGGCGGCCGCTACGGGCTCGAGACGATGTGCGTCGGCGGCGGCCAGGGCATGGCGCTGGTGATCGAGAACCTCGCCTGACCCCACGGCGCCCACGAACGGGCCGGTCCGCCTCGCGCGGGCCGGCCCGTCGGCGTCACGGGGTCAGGCGGCGTGGCCGGGCGGGTCGATGCGCACGCCGGTGGCCTCGATCTCGGCCTCGGTCCGCAGCCGGGCGAACTCCCGGTCCGCGTCGAGCGCGCCCTGGGTCCCGCCCGCCTCGACGTGGGCGCGCAGCGGCGGGTCCTCGACGCCGACGG
>NZ_WWFY01000518.1:0-20600 GCF_009864975.1 Pseudonocardia sp. SID8383 | reverse complement strand
CCGGGCCGGGCCCGGACGGGCCGGGCCGCTCTGCGGGGCGCTCACGACGAGGCCGGCGTCGAGGTCGTCGAGCACCGCGTCGGCGGCGTCGGCGGTCCACTCCGGCCGGTCGTCGCCGCGAACGGCGACGACGTGCACGTCGCCGGTCAGGGTCGGGGCGAGCGAGGTGACGAACGAGACCGCCCACGTGGCCGACCGCTCGTTCCCGCCGATCGCGACGATCCCGCCGGTGCCGCGACGCAGCATGCCGGGCAGCGCGGCGTGGGTGAGGCGCATCGTCGCCGTCATGCCGAGGTCGACGCTCGCCCGCCCGGCGTCCGGTGCGGCGACGGCCGCGTCGGCGAGCGCGTCGTGCACCAGCACGTCGACGGCCGGGGCCTCCGGACCGGCGAGGAAGGCCTCGAGCCGGAACAGGCCGTGCCGGGTGCCGAGGTCCGCGAGGAGGACGTCGGCGCGGATCCCGTACCGGACGGCGAGCTCCCGGGCGGTGGGGGCGACCCGCTCGGGGTCGCGGGTGACGAGCAGGAGGTCGAGTCCGCGCGCGGCCAGTCGGTCGGCCAGAGCCGCGCCGAGACCCGTACCGCCGCCGGTGATGAGAGCCATAGCCACACGATCAGGCTAGCGGTACCCGTTCGGCTTAACGCGTTCGGGTGGTCACATCGCGTTGCGGTGGATCAACGCTGCGTAGATACCCTCAGATCAGGACTCGATCGCGGGACGACGGGCGTGCAGCCCCTCCTCCAGAGCGGTGGCCACCTCCGCCAGATCGGCGAGCAGGTCCTGCATCCGATCGGCGGAGATGCCGACGGGCGCGGCGGCCAGCACCCAGGCGTCCTCGGCCCAGAGGAGCTCGACGTCCTCGCCGACCGCGTCGCTGGCGTCGGCGACGCGCGGGGTCAGCAGCGGGCGGACGGCGTCGGCGTCGCTGACGAAGGCGTAGCGCTCACCGACCGGCTCGAGCAGGTCGAGACCGGCGTCGTCGGGCAGCGGGGCCGAGGGCAGCCGCAGCTCGACGGCGGCGGGCAGCGACTCGTGCACCTGCACCGCGCAGAGCACCGAGCTGATGCGGCCGGCCTGCTCGTGGTCGAACGCGTAGGCCTTGCGCGGGCCGTCCGGGGTGGGGACGTCGCCCGAGACCAGGTTGCGGGCCACACCGGGGCCGCCCTGGTGGATCGTCCCGTAGCGCCAGCGGCTGGGCAGGACGGGATCGGACTCGAGGTACTCCCACTCCCGCATGGACGCCCAGCGACGGCGGTCCCGCGTCGCGCCCCCGCGGAACCGGTCGAACAGCAGCAGACCGACACCGACGACGATCGCGACGAGGGCGATGACGAACCAGACCGACATGCCGGGCAGCGTAGTCCCGACGGGCCCCGTGGAGTGGTAACGCCACGGCTCCGGACGTGCACGTTCGTCGTGCACGGAGACTCAGCCGGCGGCCGGCTCGTCCCACTCCGCTGCCGTCGCCCGGCGGGCGGCGTCGTTCTTGCCGTACTCCAGCACGGCGTCCTGCCCCCGGGTCACCGTCTGCTCGACGGCCTCCCGCGCCGGCGACGTCGCGATCCCGGGCAGCAGACCGGTCCGCATGGTGTCCTCCAGCCTGTGTGCGACCGCGCTCGCCTTCTCCAGCAGGCCGACGACCTCCTCGACCCGGCGGACGACCGTGTGGGAGAGGTCGACGGCGTCGAGGACGAGGACGGCGATGCCGACCGGGGCGGCGACCCCCGCGGTGACGGCCGCGCCCGCAGTCCACGCGAGCAGCTTCGGGACCAGCCACACGACGAACTCGGCGATCAGGTCGCGCACGATCGCCCGCTCGGTGCCGACGACGGACGCCGAGGTCAGCACGACGTCGGCGACGCCGTGGGCGGTCTCGGAGAGTCGTCGCACGGCCTCGCCCCGGGTCACGGCGGCCCCGTGGAACGCGTCCCCCGCGGTCCCGGTCCAGGCGTCCGGGGCCGCCAGGACGGTCTCGATCTCCGGCAGGAGGGTGGCCAGCTCGCGGGAGATCTGGTGCCAGTCCTGCGCCCGGGCCTCGATCTGCCGGGGGTCCCCGCAGAGCCGGTCGAGGGGCTCGCTCAGGAAGGCGAAGTGCTCGATCGCCCATCCGACCCCGGCCGTCCCGAGCTCCTGCAACGGGTCGGTGACCATGCCGAGCGCGTCGAGCCCGGCCACGGTGGCGGCGACAGCGACGCCGGCGCCGTCCTGTGCCCCGGCCGCCTTCCCGACGTCCTCGATCGAGGAGAACACGCCCGCCCCGTCGAGGGGACCCGGCCCCTCGACGTCCACCGGGGCCGTCACCGGTCCCCGTCGACCGGGGCCGGGGCGGGAGCGGGGTCGACGTCGAGGAACGTGGCGGCCGTCCGGAGCTCGGTGTCGAGGTAGGCCGCGACGGCCTTCCGGGCGGAGGCCGCCAGGTCGTGCAGGCTCGCGGAGAGGACATCCAGCGCCTCGACCCCGGCCCGCATGGCCGCGGTGGCGTCGGCCGAGAAGAACTCCCCGATGACGCCGTAGGCGCCGGTGTCGAGCTCGGCCCGGGAGGGCCGCATCCCGGCGACGGCGGAGCCCGCACCGTCGAGGACGTCGGCACGGGCCGAGACCCTGTCGGGGACGACGCGGAAGCCCGGGGAGGTCACTGCCCGCCCTCCGCCGTGAGCGGCGCCATGATCCGCTCCACCTGCGCGGCCGAGTCCAGCGCGGCCTCCCGGCTCAGCCGCAGCACCGTCTCGGCGAGCCGGGCCCGCGGCAGCTCCTCGGCCCGCACCCCGAGCCGCAGGTCGGTCAGCATCCCGGACGCGTCGACGGTGACCACGACCGCACCGTCGCGGGTGCGTGCGGTCGCGGTCACCGTCGCGACCCGGTCCCGGGCCTGCTCGGCCCGGACCCGGATCGACTCGATACGGGTGCGGTACTCGTCCAGCCAGGTCCGCCCGGCGTTCGGCTGCTCGGCGGTGAAGTGCTCCATGGGCCCCGACGATGACGTGCACCGCCGGGGCCCACGGGCGAACCGGTGGATCAGTTCGCGATCGTGACCGCCGGGTCGGCCGCCCCGACCGCCTTGCCCACGACCAGGCCGCCGGTCCCGCCGTCGGCCGACGGGTCCAGGTCGACCCGGACCGTGTCGCCCTCGCGGACGCCGCCGGACAGCAGCTCGCGGGCGAGCTGGTCGCCGATCGCGGACTGCACCAGCCTGCGCAGCGGGCGCGCGCCGTAGACGGGGTCGAACCCGTTCATGGCGAGCCACTCGCGGGCCGCGTCGGAGACCTCCAGCGACAGCCGCCGCTTGGCCAGCCGGCGCCCCAGCACCCCGACCTGGATGTCGACGATGTGGGTCAGCTCCTCGGTCGACAGCGCGTGGAAGACCACGACGTCGTCGAGCCGGTTGAGGAACTCCGGCTTGAAGTGCGACCGGACGACCGCCATGACGGCGTCCGTGCGTCCCTTCTCGTCCAGGGACGGGTCGGCGATGGCCTGGCTGCCCAGGTTGGACGTCAGCACCAGGATCGTGCTGCGGAAGTCCACCGTGCGGCCCTGGCCGTCGGTGAGACGGCCGTCGTCGAGCACCTGCAGGAGCGTGTCGAAGACGTCCGGGTGGGCCTTCTCGACCTCGTCGAGCAGCACGACGCTGTAGGGCCGCCGCCGCACCGCCTCGGTGAGCTGACCGCCCTGGTCGTAGCCGACGTAGCCGGGAGGGGCACCGACGAGGCGGGCCACCGAGTGCTTCTCGGAGTACTCGCTCATGTCGATGCGGATCATCGCCCGCTCGTCGTCGAACAGGAACTCCGCGAGCGCCTTGGCCAGCTCGGTCTTGCCGACGCCGGTGGGCCCGAGGAACAGGAACGAGCCGGTCGGCCGGTTCTCGTCCGCGACGCCGGCACGCGCCCGGCGCACCGCGTCGGACACCACGCGCACGGCCTCGGCCTGGCCGACGACCCGGTGGCCGAGCTCGTCCTCCATGCGCAGGAGCTTGGCGGTCTCACCCTCCAGCATCCGGCCGGCCGGCACGCCGGTCCAGGAGCTGACGACGTCGGCGACGTCGTCCGGACCGACCTCCTCCTTCAGCATCACGTCCTCGGCCCGCTCGACCGTCTCGGTGGCGGCGGCGAGCTCCTTCTCCAGCTGCGGGATGCGCCCGTAGCGCAGCTCCGCGGCCCGGCCCAGGTCGCCGTCGCGCTCGGCCCGCTCGGACTCGCCGCGCAGCTGCTCCAGCTGCTCCTTGAGCTCGCGGGTGACGTCGATGGCGCTCTTCTCGTTCTGCCAGCGCGCGGTCAGCGCGGCCAGCTCCTCGCGCTTCTCGGCCAGCTCGGCGCGCAGGGCCACCAGTCGGTCCTTCGACGCCGCGTCGACCTCCTTGTCGAGCGCCATCTCCTCGATCTCCAGGCGGCGGACGGCCCGCTCCACGGTGTCGATCTCCACCGGGCGCGAGTCGATCTCCATCCGGAGCCGGGAGGCGGCCTCGTCGACGAGGTCGATGGCCTTGTCCGGGAGGAACCGGGCGGTGATGTAGCGGTCCGACAGGGCGGCCGCGGCGACCAGGGCGGCGTCGGTGATGCGGACGCCGTGGTGCACCTCGTAGCGCTCCTTGAGCCCGCGCAGGATGCCGACGGTGTCCTCGACGGACGGCTCGCCGACCAGCACCTGCTGGAAGCGGCGCTCCAGCGCCGGGTCCTTCTCGATGTGCTGGCGGTACTCGTCGAGCGTGGTCGCGCCGACCATCCGCAGCTCACCGCGGGCGAGCATCGGCTTGATCATGTTGCCGGCGTCCATCGCGCCCTCGCCGGACGCGCCCGCACCGACGATCGTGTGCAGCTCGTCGATGAAGGTGACGACCTCGCCCGCGGAGTCGGTGATCTCCTTCAGGACGGCCTTGAGACGCTCCTCGAACTCGCCGCGGTACTTCGCACCGGCCACCATCGACCCCAGGTCGAGGGAGACGACGCGCTTGCCGCGCAGCGACTCGGGGACGTCACCGGCCACGATGCGCTGGGCCAGGCCCTCGACGATCGCGGTCTTGCCGACGCCCGGCTCCCCGATCAGCACCGGGTTGTTCTTGGTGCGCCGCGACAGCACCTGGACGACGCGGCGGATCTCGGTGTCCCGGCCGATGACCGGGTCGAGCTCACCCTCGCGCGCCCGGGCGGTCAGGTCCTGGCCGTACTTCTCCAGGGCCTGGTAGCTGCCCTCGGGGTCCGGGCTGGTCACCCTGGCCGAGCCGCGGACCTTGCCGAACGCCTCGCGCAGCGCGTCCGGCGTGGCGCCGTGGCGCTGCAGCAGCTGGGCGACCGGGCCCCCGGACCGCGCGAGCCCGACGAGCAGGTGCTCGGTGGAGACGTACTCGTCGCCCATCTCGGTGGCGAGCTGCTGCGCCGCGGTGATCGCGGCCAGTGCGTCCCGGGACAGCTGCGGTGCGCTCACCGACGACCCCGACGCCGACGGCAGCCGGTCGCCCAGCGCGGTCAGCTCGGATCGGACGGCGGCCGCGTCCGCCCCGACGGCGGCCAGCAGCGGCGCGGCGATGCCGTCGCCCTGGGCCAGCAGGGCACCCAGCAGGTGGGTGGGCCCGACGTCGGGGTTCCCGGCCAGCGTCGCGGCCTGGACGGCGGCGGAGATGGCCTGCTGGGTACGGGTGGTGGGGTTGAAGGAGTCCATGCTCCGCGTTCCTCCCGGTCCTTCTGAGGTCGATGGTCTGTGGATGGGGAGCGGCACCCCGGGCCGCTGCTCCACAGTCTGCCCGGCCGGTGCGCCTCTCGACAGGGTCAACCGCAGAAAAGTTGAGTCCATTCCACTCAAGACCGGAAAGTTGCCGGGAACGACAGCGGCCCGCCCGGAGTGATCCGGACGAGCCGCGGGTGGATCGGGTGCGACGATCAGCGCTCGCTGTCGTCGATCACCGTGATGCGGTTGTCGTTGTCGCTGACGTCGCCGTTCAGGTTGTCCCGGACGTTGTCGTTCAGGAAGTCACTGCAGTCGCCGGCCTGGTCGATGTTCGAGCCGGCGATCGGCGCCTGCGCCAGGGCGTCGGCCGAGCTGGTGCGCAACCGTCGCCCAGGTCAGCGGCCGTGCGGGCGGCGCCGGAGCGTCCGCGAGGCCCCCGCGCCGAGGTGCGTCGTGCTCGGGAACCGGCGCCGGGAGGGCCGCGGCACCCGCGGCTCGGTCCCCTTGGCGCCGAAGAAGTCGCCGCCCTTGCGGGCCGGGTCGTCGGTCCCCCAGGCGCGCCGCTGCGTCACCCGCTCCATCCGCGGGATGTGCTTGCGGCAGTGGATGTAGGCCTCCTCCACGTCCACCACCACCCAGCGCTCGGCGCGGCGGCCGGCGGCGTGGTCGCGCGCGTGCCCGGGGTAGGTGGTGCGGAAGGCGTCGTCGTCCATGATCCGGGCCCGGCCGTTGACGTGCAGCCCGATCAGCGACTCGGTGAAGTCGACCATCAGCATCCCGACGTGCGGGTTCTCCACCAGGTTGCCGAGGCTGGCGTACACGCCGTTGCCCCGGTACTCGGGGTAGGCCAGCGTGTACGGGTCCAGCACGTGCAGGAAACCGGGCGGGCCGGCCCGCAGCGAGCTGTCGCACTCGCCGTGCGCGTCGGACGTCGCGACGAAGGCCATCTCCATCCGTCCGACGAACTCGATCATCCGCGGCAGCAGCCGGTCGCGGAGCTGGTCGTCGTAGAACCGGCCGGCACGGGCGGAGCTGCCCACCTCGGCCTGCAACGTGTGCTCACCCGCGGAGCCGGGCCGGTGCGGCCCGTCCGGGACCTGCGGGGCGTCGGACACGCCGCGCTCCGGGGGCGCGGGGACGACCACCGGCGGCGTGGCCGGACGGTCCCGTCCGGGCAGGACGACGGCGGGGATTCGCAACGGCACAGGACAACCGTGCCATCCGGCGCGGCCAGGACCAAACGATCACGGCTCCGACCGGCCCGAGACACCGCCACGTCGGCATTCCGCGCGATGGGCGCTATCCTGACCACGGCGCCACCCACGCCATGACGAGTGACCGCCGTCCCCGAACGGATGATGAGTGACAATGCGTACCCGCTCACCACACACTGGTGAGTCGGTCGGCGTACGCCGTTCCGGCGGATGGAGTCTCTCGCGTACCCTAACCGGCGGAACGCGGGCGGCGACGCCCGGTGTCACCGCGGCACGGAGCACGACCGAGGAGAGTGTCCGCCAGGCATGACTGCTGACCAGCTGATCGCCGGCGACGTCGCCCCGCCGCGACGCCCCGCCTCGGAGGCGGACCGCACCGTCGAGCTCATCCGGACCAGCTTCGCCCTCGTCGAGTCGCAGGCCGAGGACATCGGCAAGCACTTCTACGCCACGCTGTTCAGTCAGGCGCCCGAGACGCGTGACCTGTTCCCCGTGAACATGGAGGTGCAGCGCAGCCGGCTGCTGCGCGCCCTCGTGCACGTGGTGCAGATGGTCGACCAGCCCGACGACCTCGTCCCGTTCCTGCAGCAGCTCGGCCGCGACCACCGCAAGTTCGGCGTGCTGTCCCAGCACTACGACGCGGTCGGCGTGGCGCTGCTCTCGGCGATCGCCACGTTCGCGGGCGAGAACTGGACCCCGGAGATCGAGAAGGCCTGGACCGGCGCGTACGGGATCGTCGCGGACGCGATGCAGCAGGCCGCCGCGGCCGAGCGCGGGCCCGCGTCGTGGCTGGGCCGGGTCGTCGAGCACCGCCGGATCGGCTGGGACCTGGCCGTGGTCACCGTCGCGACCGACCAGCCGGTGCCCTACCAGGCCGGCCAGTACGTCTCGGTGGAGACACCGCACCGACCGCGGCTGTGGCGCTACCTGTCCCCGGCCAACGCGCCGCGTCGCGACGGGACGATCCAGTTCCACGTCCGCGCGGTCGAGGGCGGCTGGGTCAGCCGCGCGATCGTCGCGCACAGCCGGGTCGGCGAGACCTGGCGGATCGGCCCGCCGATGGGCCGGATGGCCGTCCCGCAGAACACCCGTCGCGAGCTGCTGATGGTGGCCGGCGGCACCGGCGTCGCCCCGATGAAGGCGCTGCTCGACGAGGTCGGCCGGCGCCCCCAGCCGCCGCGCACCCAGGTGTTCGTCGGCGGCCGCACGTGGGACGACCTGTACGACTTCACCTCGCTGCGCAAGCTGTCCTACAACTACCCGTGGCTCGACGTCATCCCGGTCGTCGAGTACGAGGACGAGCCGTCCGGGGCCGAGACCGGCACCCTGGCCGACGTCGTGACCCGGTTCGGCGCCTGGAGCGACCACGACGTCCTGGTCTGCGGGTCGCCGTCGATGATCCGCTCCACGGTGTCGCGGATGCTGGTCGCGGGCACGCCGCTCGACCGCATCACCTACGACCCGTTCACGATGGACTGAGCAGGCCCGTACGCCACGACGGCCGCCCTCCCGCACCGGGAGGGCGGCCGTCGTCGTCGCGAGGGCCGGTCAGAAGGCCTCGGTGGTGCGCACCGACAGCACGTGCAGCTCCCGGCTGCCGGTGAACGCGTCGCGCCCGTGCAGGAAGCGGTAGTTGTCGAGGACCAGCAGGTCCCCGCTCTCCAGCCGGAACCGCGGTGCGGCCTCGAACGCGGTGGCGAGCACGTCGGCGTAGGACTCGATGAGCGCGAGGTGGGTGTCCCAGTACGGCTCGCGCGGCACCGGCAGCGCGTAGTCGCTCGCTCGGACGGCACGCCGGCCACCACGGGTGTGCTCGATCATCCGGCGCAGCAGCGGGGTCGGCGGCACACCACGCGGCGGGTTCGTCCGGCTGCCGAAGAAGTCCACGTCGCAACCGGTCAGGAACCCGTGCAGCGACGGGTGCTCCGCGGCGATCCGCTCGGCGAGCGCATAGCCGTCGACCAGCACCGAGTCGCCCCCGGACGGCGCCGGGGAGGTGCAGTGCATGAACAGGAAGTCCTCGTCGGGGTCGCGCAGCCGCACGGTGCGGCCGTGCACGTCGGCCTCGAGGAACGCGCCGTCGTTGTGCAGGCCGAGGACCGGCGAGTCGGTCCCGCCCTGCGGCCGGATGCCGAACAGCTCGCGCAGCCGCCCGCCGAGCAGGGTGGCCGCGGCGACGACCATCGCCTCCGGGTCCGGGCCGGCACCGGGGATCCGGACGACGCCGTCGCGGGCCAGCACCTCCCGGGCCTCGCCGAGCGCCGCCGCGCGGGGCACGACCCCGGTCTCGTCCACCAGGCTCTTGAGCTCCGGTCGCGCCTCGCCCCTGCGCCGTCCGTCGGTTCCGGTCATCGCCACGACGTACCTCCTGCCGTTCATCCGTACTCGCAGCAGTCTGGCAGGAACGAGGCGATGTCAGAACTGTCCGGTCGGACCGGTCGTCCACCGGCGTTCCAGCCCGCGGCCCAGCGAGGTGACGAGCAGCGCCGTACCGACGACGGCCAGCGCGGGCAGCAGGACGAGCTGCGGGGCGTTGAACAGGAACTGCCGCCCGTCGGCGAGCATCGCCCCCCACTCCGGGGTGGGCGGCTGCGGACCGAGCCCGAGGAACGACAGCCCGGCCACGGTCAGCAGGACGTTCGCGAACCGCAGGCACAGGTGCGACAGCAGCGGCCGGGCGAGGTTCGGCAGGACGTGCCGGAACGCGATCCGCAGCGGCCCGGCGCCGACGGCGACGGCGCCCTCGACGTACTCGCGGGCGCGTTCGCGGACCACGAGCTGGTAGGTGAGCCGGGCGAACGGCGTCCACCCGGCGACGACGATCGCCACCAGCAGCGACCACACGCCCGGCGCCCCGCCGGACGCGGCGACCACCACGAGCCCGATCAGCACCGCCGGGATCGCGACGAGCACATCGATGGTGCGCTGGAACAGCTGCCCGACCGCCCGTCCGCACCAGGCGGCGAGCACGCCCAGCACCGTCCCGATCCCCGCGCACAGTGCGAGTGCGACCAGGGTGAACCCGACCGAGAGCCGGGCGCCGACGGCGAGCCGGGCGAGCACGTCGCGGCCGAGCTGGTCGGTGCCGAGCGGGTGCGCGGCCGACGGCCCGGCGAAGCGGTGGGACAGGTCGTTGGCGACCGGGTCGAGCGGCAGCAGGGCGACCACGACGAGCACCCCGAGCAGGACCAGCGCCCCCGCCTGCCACCACGTCGAGCGCCGGGCGACGCGCGCGCGTGCGCCCGCCGGGCGGGCCAGTGCCGACGCGGTCACCGGACGGCGCCCCGGGCGACCGGGTCCAGCGCGAGCGCGAGCAGCTCGGCGAGGATCCCGGCGACGGCGGCGACCAGCACGATCGCGAGCAGCCCGGCCTGCACGACCGGCAGGTCCTGGCCCAGCACGGCGTCGTAGAGCAGGCGACCCAGGCCGGGGATCGCGAACAGCACCTCGACCACGACCGAGCCGCCGAGCAACCCGCCGAGGAACAGCCCGGACAGCGAGGTCACCGAGGTCAGGGCCAGGCGGCCGCCGTGGCGCCACAGCACCCGTCCGTCGCTGATGCCCTTGGACCGCGCGACGGCGACGTGCGGGCGGGCCAGCGCGTCGAGGGTCTCGGCGCGCACGAGCTGGGCGGCGAGCGCGGCGGGGAACGCGGCGAGCGTGACCACCGGCAGCACGGCCTGGTCGACCCCGCCCCAGCCGGTCGCGGGCAGCACCGGCACGGTGACGGCGAAGGCGAGCACCAGCGCCGTCCCGAGCACGAACTCGGGGATCGCGACGCCCAGCACCGAGCCGGTGGTCAGGACCCGGTCGAGCCGGCCGCCGGGACGGCGCGCGGCGCGCACCCCGAGAGGGATGCCCACCAGGGCCGCGAGCATCAGCGCGGCGACGGCGAGGGTCAGCGAGACCCCGAGAGCGGGCCAGAGCAGGCCCGAGACGGGAGTACGGCTGGTCCAGGAGATCCCGAGGTCGCCGCGCAGCAGCGCGCCGGCCCAGCCGGTGAACTGGTCCCACCAGGAGCCGTCGAGGCCGTACTCCTCCCGCAGCGCGGCCAGCACCGCCGGGTCCGGGTCGGACTCCCCGGTCCGGCTGCGCAGGATCGCGAGCGCGGTGTCCTGGCCGGAGAACCGCGGGAGCAGGAACACCAGCACCGCCGCGGCCACGGCGACCAGCGGTAGCGCCAGCAGCCTGCGCGCGACGAGTGCGGTCACTCCGTCGTCGCCAGCCCGGGGACGACGAGCGACTTGGCCAGCGGGTCGACGGTGTAGCCGGTGACCCGGTGCCCGACACCGTTCGCGTTGGTGTGCACCAGCGGGACCCCGACGACGTCGGCGGTCAGCTTCGCCGCGGCCTCGGTGAAGACCTTCTGACGTGCGGCCGGGTCGGTCTCGGTGGCCAGCGGGGCGAGCAGGGCGTCGAACTCCGGCGAGCAGTAGTGGTTGAGGTTGTAGGAGCCCTGGCAGGTGTAGTCGGTGGCCAGCGTGGCGCCGGCGTCCGGCACGTCGAGCAGGTAGCTGCGCGAGAGCAGGTACATGTCGAAGTCACCGGCGAGCAGCTGCGGCTCGCGGGCGTCGTAGTCGCCGATGCGGACGGTGGCCTCGATGCCGGCCCCGCGGAGCATCTCCTGGACGGCGGTGACCAGCGTCGGGAGCTCGGGGCGGGCGCCGTAGGCACCCAGCTCGATCCGCAGCGGGTTGTCCGGGCCGTAGCCGGCCTCGGTCAGCAGCTGCCGGGCGCGCGCGGGGTCGGCGGGCGGCGGGGCGTCCTGCGAGCCCCACGCCACCGCCGGGCCGAACAGCTCCGAGGCCGGGATCGCCGACCCGGCGAGGGCCTGCTCACCGAGCGCGGTGCGGTCCACCGCGGCCGCGACGGCCTGACGCACCCGGATGTCGGCGAAGGGCTTGCGGGACTGGTTGAGGATCAGCGACGCCGTCCGGGGCGCGGCGACGGTCTGGTTCACGTACTCGTCGCCGGTGAACTCCAGGGCGCTGGCCTCGGGGAGCTCCTGGGCGATGTCGGCGTCGCCGGCCCGCAGCGCCAGGGCGCGGGCGGCCGGGTCGGGCACGAAGCTCGCGGTGACCCCGGCCAGCTGCGGGCGCTCGCCCCAGTAGCGGTCGTTGCGGACGAGGGTCACCGACTGGGCGCCGTTCGCCTGGGTGATCGTCATCGGGCCGGTCCCGGTCTGCTGGACCGACGGCGGGATGGCCCGGTACGCCGACGGCGCCAGGATCGCGGTGTTCGCGCTGGACAGCCGCAGCGGCAGGATCGGGTCGGGCTTCGTCGTCGTGACGCGCACGGCGTCCGCGCCGTCCGCGGCGGCCTGCAGGCCGATCCCGCGCACCGCGCGCGGCGGCGCGGCGACGCCGGCCACCCAGTTCAGGGCGGTCGCGGCGGCCTGCCCGGTGAGCGGCTCGCCGTTCTGGAAGGTCACCCCGGGGCGCAGCTCGAACCGCCAGGTCCGCGGGTCGGACTGCTGGGCCCACGCCGTCGCCAATGCGGGTCGCGGCCGGCCGTCCGGCCCGGACGCCACCAGGGACTCGGTCACACCCAGCTGGGAGACGACGAACGCGTCGTCGGTGTCCACCCCGTAACCGGCCGACGGGCCGAAGGCCATCGCGATCGTGGCCTGCCCGTCCGGGACGACCCGGCCGCTCCCGCCGCCGCTGCCACCGCACGCGGTGAGGACCGCGGCGCTCACCGCCACGGCGACGGCGACCCGCAACCGGGAACGACGGGGTGCTACGACGGCGCACGCGGCGGGCATGGCGACCTGTCCTCTCCGGCGCCCCTCGACCGTGTGTCACCCGGCGCCCGGAAGATCTTCGGTAAGCCTGTACACACGGTCAAGTATCTTCATGCATGCGCATATGTCGTTACTGCCATCGAGTCGCGACTGCAGAGGGCGACCTGGTACCACTTCGTGGTGCTCCGCAGTCTGCTCCGCCGCCCCGCCGATCCCGAGTCGGACCCGCGTCCCGCGGCTCCGCTCCGCGTCGGTCGATGGGCGCACTTCAGCGGGCTCCCGCCGGTCATGAAACTGCTGATCAGCACCCAGCTGGCCTTCAACGTGGGCTTCTACATGGTGCTGCCCTACCTGGCCACGCACCTGGCCGAGGACCTCGGGCTCGCCGCGGCGGCCGTCGGGCTGGTGCTGGGGCTGCGGACGTTCAGCCAGCAGGGGCTGTTCGTGATCGGCGGGACCCTGACCGATCGGTTCGGTGCGAAGCCGGTCGTGCTCGCCGGGTGTGCGCTGCGCGTGACCGGATTCATCCTCCTCGGGGCCGCCGGCACGCTGCCCGCGGTCATCGGCGGGGCGCTGCTGACCGGGTTCGCGGCGGCCCTGTTCTCGCCGGCCGTCGAGTCGTCGCTGGCGCGGGAGGCCGGGGAGCGGGAACGCGCCGGGGAGGGCCCGCCACGGACCGAGGTGTTCGCGATGTTCGCCGTCGCCGGTCAGGTCGGGACGGTCACCGGGCCGCTGGTCGGCACCGCGCTCATGCTGGTCGACTTCCAGCTGGCCTGCCTGGTCGCCGCCGTCGGCTTCGTGGTGGTGGGGCTGGCGCACTGGCGGTGGCTGCCGTGGCGGGAGGCCGAGCAGGCCGGACGGCCGATGCTCGCGGGCTGGGGCGAGGTGCTGGGCAACCGTCGCTTCATGCTGTTCGCGGCCGGCTACTCGGGCTGGCTGCTGTCCTACAACCAGCTGTACCTGGCGCTGCCCGACGAGCTGGAGCGCGTCGGCCGCACCGCGGCACTGGGCTTCCTGTTCGTGCTGATGTCGGTGCTGGTCATCTGCCTGCAGATGCGGGTGACGACGTGGGGCCACCGGATCGGGGCCGGCCGCTCGGTGGTGCTCGGGTTCTGCCTGATGGCCGCGTCGTTCACCGTCGTCGCGGTGGCACGGCTGCTGCCGGGCCTGCCGGGGTGGTGGGCGCTCGCACCCGCGGTGCTGATGGTGCTGCTGCTGACCTTCGGCGAGATGTTCGCCGTGCCGGTCGCGCAGGACCTGGTGCCCCGGCTGGCCGGGGAGCGCAGGCTGGGCGCCCACTTCGGGGTGCTGGCCTCGTTCGGCGGGCTGATGGTGCTCGTCGGCTCGACGGGCGTCGGCGCGCTGCTGGACCCCTCGTTCCCGCCGGCGCTGCCGTTCGCGGTGCTGGCCGCGGTCCCGCTACTGGGCGCCGTGGTGCTCGGGCTGCTGGCCCGCCGCGGGGTCCTGACGGCGGCCTGAGCGGTCCGGGCCCGCACCGCCCGGGGGACTCAGCCGTCGTCTGCGGGGCGCCAGCGCACGACGGCCTGGCGCCGGTCCACCGGCACGAGGTCGCGCCGGTAGGAGCGGTGCACCGCCGCCGTGGCCTGCGCGGCGGCGGCACGGACCGCGTCGAGCTCGGCGGTGGCCTCCTCGAGCCGTGCCGAGAGCTCGTCGACCATCTGTTCCAGCTCGATGATCCGCTTGACGCCCGCGAGGTTCACGCCCTCCTCCTGGGAGAGCCGCTGCACCTCGCGCAGCAGCGCGATGTCGCGCTGGGAGTAGCGACGCCCGCCGCCCGCGGACCGGCCCGGGCTGACCAGGCCGATCCGGTCGTAGCTGCGCAGGGTCTGGGCGTGCAGGCCGGACAGCTGCGCGGCGACCGAGATGACGAACACCGGGCTGTCGTGTGCGACGTCGACGGTCAGCGCTTCCTCCCCGTCCCGGGGGGTGCGTCGTCCGGCCACCGCCATCACCTCCTGGTGCTACCGAGCAGATCGGCCCGCGGGTCGAACGACGACGTCGCCTCGGCATAGGCCTCCAGCGCACTGGTGGCCGCCTCGTCCAGCTTCTGCGGCACCGCCACCTCGACGGTGACCAGCAGATTGCCCTTCTTCCCGTTCCTGCGCTCGACCCCACGCCCCGACACCCGGAACGTCCGGCCGCTGGCGGTCCCCGGCGGGATCCGCAGCGAGACGGTGCTGTCGAGCGTCGGCACCGTCAGGGTCGCACCCAGAGCCAGCTCGGGGAAGGTCACCGGCACGGTGAGGGTCAGGTCGTCGGAGTTCTTCGACGACCGCCCGAAGATCCGGTGCGGGGTGACCGAGACCGTGACGTAGAGGTCACCGGCGGGTGCGCCGCCGCGACCGGGCTCGCCCTGGCCCGCGAGCCGGACCTTCTGCCCGTCGTCGACGCCGGCGGGGACCCGCACCGTCAGCGACCGGGTCCGGGTGGACACGCCGTCGCCGTGGCACTCGGGGCACGGGTCGTCGATGATGCGGCCGGTCCCGCGGCAGTCGCGGCACGGCTCGGAGAACGAGAACGCGCCCTGGCTGCGGTTCACCAGACCCTGACCGGAGCAGGTCGGGCAGGTGCGCGGGGTGCTGCCGGGCCGGGACCCGGTGCCGCCGCAGCGCTCGCAGCGCCCCGGCGAGGACAGCTTGATCGGCACCGTCGCGCCGCGCACCGCGTCGTCGAAGGAGATGGTCAGGCTGCTCTCGACGTCCTGACCGCGGCGGGCACCGGCCGTGCCGTACCCGCCCGCACCGCCGGCGTTGTTCCGCGCAGTGCGGCCGAAGATGTCGCCGAGGATGTCGCTGAAGTCGCCGGCCCCGGCACCGCCGGAACGGCCGGCCTGGCCGAACAGGTCGTTGATGTCGAAGCCGCCCTGGCCGGCGCCACCGGGACGCGCACCACCGGGGAAGCCACCGCCGGTGCCGAACCCGCCGAAGCCACCGCCGCCCGCGAACATCGCGCGGGTCTCGTCGTACTCCTTGCGCTTGGACTCGTCGCCCAGCACGCCGTAGGCCTCGGAGACCGACTTGAATCGGGCCTCGGCCTTCTCGTCACCGGGGTTCGCGTCCGGGTGCAGCTCGCGGGCGAGCTTGCGGTACGCCTTCTTGATCTCGTCCTGGGACGCCGTCGAGGAGACGCCCAGCTCGCGGTAGAAGTCCTTCTCGATCCAGTCGCGCTGGGTCACTCCGCCTCCTTCCCGATCAGACCCGCGGTGCGGCGGGAGGCTCGTCGCCTCCCGCCGCACCGAGCGGTCACGTCCCTGTCCGCCCTGGTCAGGCGGGGTTCTGCGGCTCGCCGTCGCCGGCGTCCGCGCCGCCGTCGGCGGCATCGGCCCGGGCCTGCTCGGAGACCTCGGCCTCCGGGCGGTCCTGCACGGTCACCATCGCGGGGCGGAGCACCCGGTCGGCGATCCGGTAGCCGCGGCGCAGGACCGTGGACAGCACGGTGACCGTGGGGCCGGAGCCCTCGGCCGGCTCGTGCTGCACGGCCTCGTGCAGCGACGGGTCGAACGCCTCGCCCTCGGCCCCGAAGGGCTCGAGGCCGAGCTTGGAGAGCACCCCGGTGACCTTGTCGGCCGCCGACTTGAACGGCCCGGTGAGGTCGCCGTGCTGCTCGGCGCGCTCGAAGTCGTCGAGCACGACCAGCAGGTCGCTCGCCACGGAGACCTTGGCGTCGACCCGGGTCTGCTCGCGGTCACGGTCGGCCCGGCGCCGGTAGTTGGCGTACTCGGCGCTGACCCGCTGCAGGTCCGCGGTGCGCTCGGCGACCTCGGCCCGCAGCTTCTCGACCTCCGGGTCCTCCCCGTCGGCCGGGCCCGCGACCTGCTCGCCGTCCCCGGCCGGGGCCGCCGTGTCGGCGGCCCCGGTCGTGTCCGCACCGTCCGTCGCCGGACGGGCCTCGCCGGTCTCCGGGTCCACCTTGCGGCGGTCCCGGAAGGTCACCGGCTCCTCCTGCTTCTGCTCGTCTGCCATGTCGACCGTCCTGTCGTCCCGTGGATGGCCGCCGGCCGTCACTTGTCGCCCTTGGCGTCCTTGTCGTCGTCCACGATCTCGGCGTCGACGACGTCGTCCTGCGCGTCGGACGCGGCACCGTCCGCAGCACCACCGGCGGCCCCCGCGGCGCCCTCGGCACCGGGCTGGGAGTACAGGGCGGACCCCATCTTCTGGGACTCGGTGGCGAGCTTCTCCATCGAGGACTTGATCGCCTCGTGGTCGGTGCCCTTCAGCGCCTCCTGGGTCTCACCCAGGGCGGCGTTCACCGCGTCCTTGACGTCGGAGGGGAGCTTCTCGTCGTTCTCCTTGACGAACTTCTCCGTCTGGTAGACGAGGGTCTCCGCCTGGTTGCGGGTCTCCGCCTCCTCGCGACGCTTGGCGTCCTCCTCGGCGTGCGCCTCGGCCTCCTTGACCATGCGGTCGATGTCGTCCTTGGACAGCGCCGAACCGCCGGTGATCGTCATCTCCTGGCTCTTGCCGGTGCCCATGTCCTTGGCGGACACGTTGACGATGCCGTTGGCGTCGATGTCGAAGGAGACCTCGATCTGCGGGACACCGCGCGGCGCCGGCGCGATGCCGGTCAGCTCGAACATGCCGAGCTTCTTGTTGTACGCGGCGATCTCGCGCTCGCCCTGGAAGACCTGGATCTGCACCGACGGCTGGTTGTCGTCCGCGGTGGAGAAGATCTCCGAGCGCTTGGTCGGGATCGTGGTGTTCTTCTCGATCAGCTTGGTCATGACGCCGCCCTTGGTCTCGATGCCCAGGGACAGCGGGGTGACGTCGAGCAGCAGGACGTCCTTGACCTCACCGCGGAGCACACCGGCCTGCAGCGCGGCACCGGCAGCAACGACCTCGTCCGGGTTGACGCCCTTGTTCGGCTCCTTGCCGCCGGTCAGCTCCTTGACGAGCTCGGTGACGGCGGGCATCCGGGTGGAGCCACCGACGAGCACGACGTGGTCGATCTGGTTCACCGAGATGCCGGCGTCCTTGATGACCTGGTTGAACGGGTTGCGGGTGCGGTCCAGGAGGTCCTGGGTGATCCGCTGGAACTCCGCGCGGGACAGCGTCTCGTCCAGGAACAGCGGGTTCTTGTCCGAGTCGACCGTGATGTAGGGCAGGTTGATGCTGGTCGACGAGGAGCTGGACAGCTCGATCTTCGCCTTCTCCGCGGCCTCACGGAGCCGCTGCATCGCCATCTTGTCCTTGGTCAGGTCGATGCCCTGGGAGGACTTGAACTTGTCGACGAGCCAGCTGACGATCCGCTCGTCCCAGTCGTCGCCACCGAGGTGGTTGTCGCCGTTGGTGGCCTTGACCTCGACGACGCCCTCGGCGATCTCCAGCAGGGACACGTCGAACGTGCCGCCACCCAGGTCGAAGACCAGGATGGTCTGCTCCTTGTCGCCCTTGTCGAGGCCGTAGGCCAGCGCGGCCGCGGTCGGCTCGTTGACGATCCGGAGCACGTTCAGACCGGCGATCTGGCCGGCCTCCTTGGTCGCCTGGCGCTGTGCGTCCTCGAAGTACGCGGGCACCGTGATGACGGCGTCGGTGACCTCGTCGCCCAGGTAGGCCTCGGCGTCCCGCTTCAGCTTCTGCAGGACGCGGGCGCTGATCTCCTGCGCCGCGAAGGTCTTGCCGTCGATCTCCGACGTCTTCCAGTCGGTGCCGATGTGACGCTTGACCGAGCGGAACGTGCGGTCGGAGTTGGTGACCGCCTGGTTCTTCGCCGACTGACCGGTGAGGACCTCGCCGTTGCGCGCGAACGCGACGATCGACGGAGTGGTGCGGGCACCCTCCGAGTTCGCGATCACCGTCGGCTCGCCACCCTCGAGGACGGCGACGACGGAGTTGGTGGTCCCGAGGTCGATACCGACCGTACGAGCCATGGTGACTGCCTCCGAGATGTGTGGGGTGTGAGTGCGTCCGGCTCAAGTTGTACCAGGCCGGGGAGCGCCTCGCGCATCGCCCTTGAGTGGGTCCTGCTCAACTTGCTCTCATGGGGGTCAACGAGGGACCCGGAAGACTTGTTCCCGAGGGACTCAACTTCTATCCACGACGTTCGCGGGTGGTCCGAACGGCCGTCGACGGGGGTGGGGGCGGGCTAGCCTGTGGCCGCTCGATCGTCGACGGAGGATCACCGTGCTCGTACCGGCTGCGCGTCGCACGGCCCTCGGCGTCGTGGGCGCCGCTGTGATCGTCGGGCTCACCTCCTGCATGCCACAGCCGCCAGGTCTCGTAGCGGACCCCACCGTGCCCGCGCGCCCGGCCGCCATCGATGTGAGCGGACGCCATCCGTGCGAGCTGCTCGACACCGCACAGCGCTCGGACCTCGATCTGGGGGCCGGCAAGGTCGACGACGCGACGATCGGAGGTCGTCCTGCCCCGACCTGCGGATACCTGGGCACAGACCCGGCGGGGGTCGACGTCAACCTGCAGTTCATCCCGGTTCCGACGTCTCAGCTCCTGTCCGTTCCGGGAACGGCACCGGTCGACGTGTCGGGATACCGCGCCGCCGAGACCGTGTATCCGTCGAGCTCGTACCCCTCGTGCGAGGTGGGTGTCGACATCGACGACGCGACGTCGTTGCGAGCACAGGCCATGGCGACGTCGTCGAACCTCCAGCGTTCCGGAACCACCGACCGCGACCTGTGCACGAGGGCCCGCGCCGTGGCCGCTGCCGCTCTGCCCTCGCTCATCCATCGCTGATCCGACTCCGCGACTTCGCAATCGCGACGAGCGCTGCGGAAACCGCTGTCTCCGGGAGCTGGCGCACCTACGTTCCGGCCGTGGAACAGACCCAGCGAGGGACCGTGGGCTCGTCGGACGCCTTGATGAGCCAGATCTCGCCGGACAACGTGCTCGAGGTAGGTCGCGCCCTGTCCGCCCAGATCATCGCCATTCGAGAATCTCTCCGCAGCGCGCAGAGGACACGGGTCGGTCCCTGCGGGGACGACCCGATCTCGGGAGTCGCGACACCGGCGTTCCAGGACAGGTTCGAGCGGACGATCGCGACGCACGCGCAGCATCAGACCGAGTTGGAGGAAGCGGTTCGACGACTCCGAGCGACTGCGGTCGTCTTCGAGCTCGGCGAGGACGCCATCGCTCGTTCGTTCACGATCTGAGACCCGCGGTACTCCAGGACAGACGATGGCGTTCTCACAGGGCTTCAACTTCGCTGCCAGGTCCCTCCAGGAGAAGTACGCCTGGGTGGTCGGGAAACCCGGCTCGACGGCGGTCGCCGACGCCGCAGCCGCACTCCGCACCGCGGACGCCGAGCTGCGCTCCGCATCGGACGAGGCCCGGAAGCGCATGGCCGAGCTGGGCATCTCCTGGCAGGGCCCCGCCGCGGCCGTCGCTCAGCAGTCCCTCGACGGCATCACCACCTCGATGCTGTGCACCGCCCCCGTCACCGCGAACGGCGCGACCCAGCTGGACGCCTACGGGCAGTCGTTCGACCGCACCCAGGCCGCCATCGCCGCTCTGGACCCCACCCCGCCGGGCATCTTCACCAGCGGCGTCCGCACCCTCCACCTGCTGGCGAGCACGCCGTTGACCGGGCTGAGCGCCACCGTCGCCGACTACGTCACCTCGCTCGAACGCGACCAGCGGCACAGCGAGGAGGCCGACCGCGCCCTCCAGGAGCATCTCGACACGGCGTCCGCGATCGACGATCGCTTCCGCACCGTCGACCCGGCGTCGGCCTCGACGTCCACCGGTGCGGGAGGTCCGGCACCGGGCCCGGCCGGGGCCGGCGGTCCCGGCCCGGCCGGTGTCGGGGCCGGCGGCGGAGCCGCCCCTCTCGGCGGAAGCGGTCCGGGAGCCGGCGCCCCGGATCAGCCGGGCGGCGGGGCACGTCCCGGACCGGACGGCGTCGGTGCTCCCGGCGGGCCGGGGACCGACGGATCGGGATTCGTCGGATCGGGCCCCGGCACGCCGGACGTCGGGAGAACCGCGGGGCCCGGTGGTCCCGGGACCACCGGCGACGGC
>NZ_WWFY01000517.1:0-12540 GCF_009864975.1 Pseudonocardia sp. SID8383 | reverse complement strand
CGCCGCGACGACGGCGGCCCGCCGGCTGCTCTGGCCCCGCTCGGCCCGCGCGGTGCACCGCCTGCGCCGCCACGGGCTGCGCACCGTGCTGGAGATGCCGCCGCAGCTGGTGCCGGACTTCTTCGACGCGTTCTTCGCCGGCCGCAGCGGCCGCGCGTTCCTCACCGGCCGCGACGACCTGACCGGCACCCTTGCCGGGATGGCCGGCGTGTTCCGGGCCGCCCCGCCACCCGTACGAGCGCACATGCTGCGATCAGCCGCCGCATTTCACTCGAAAGGGCGATGACGGGAGGGACTCA
The DNA here is from genome assembly GCF_009864975.1 of Pseudonocardia sp. SID8383. Classification (NCBI taxonomy): domain Bacteria; kingdom Bacillati; phylum Actinomycetota; class Actinomycetes; order Pseudonocardiales; family Pseudonocardiaceae; genus Pseudonocardia; species Pseudonocardia sp. SID8383. Next base: position 12,241 of record NZ_WWFY01000517.1, on the reverse strand, counting down.
GGACAAGTTGATCGGATACCACGTAGTAACGTCGTCGCACGCGGTGACGCCGGCCGCAGGACCGGCGACGCGCGACCGTTCCCCGGGAGGCACCTGTGTCCGCATACAAGACCATCGTCGTCGGCACCGACGGCTCGTCGACGTCGTTCGCGGCCGTCGAGCGCGCAGCCGGGGTGGCCGCGGACAGCGGCGCGAAACTGGTCATCGTCTCCGCCTACACCCCGGCCAGCCGGGAGGACACCTCGGCCGCCGAGGACGCGCTGAAGGACGAGGCCTTCCTCGTCACCGGCTGGACCCCCGCCGAGGAGGCGCTGCGCGAGGCCTCCGACCGGGCCGCCGCCGCCGGCGCGAAGGACGTCTCGACCTTCGCCGAGGACGGCGCGCCGGTCGACGTCCTCCGCAAGGCGGTCAAGGAGCACAGCGCCGACCTGCTCGTGATCGGCAACCGCGGTCTGAACACCTTCTCCGGGCGGCTGCTCGGCTCGGTGCCCGCCGACGCGACCCGCCGTGCCGGCGTGGACGTGCTCGTCGTGCACACCACGTGATCGCGTGACGTCCGAACCCGGACCACCCCGTCCGCTGCCCGACCCCGCCTCGATCGACTGGAGCGAGATCGACGACGGGGCGCTGGACGAGTTCATCCTGGGCGCGCCCCGCGAGTTCACCCGCGACGAGCTGGTGGCGGCCGCGGGGCTCGACCCGGAGGAGTCGGGGCGGCTCTGGCGGGCGCTGGGGTTCGCGGACTCCGATCCGGAGGACCGCGTCTACACCCGCGCCGACCTGGAGGCGGCCAGCACCGTCGCCCGCCTCACCCGGGACTGGCTGCCCGACAAGAACGCCCGCGAGGCGGTCGCCCGCGCGGTCGCGCAGTCGCTGTCACGGCTCGCCGAGTGGCAGATCGGCATGCTCGCCCAGGTCGCCGCCGCACACATCGGCGAGCTGACCCCGCGCGACGCGGCCCGGCTCGCCGCCGACGTGCTGCCCGAGCTGGAGTCGCTGCAGTCCTACGTGTGGCGCCGCCACCTCGCGGCGACGGCGTCGCGCTGGGTCGCGGGGGCGCAGCGGTTGGACGCCGCGCACATCGCGGCCGACACCTGGCCGCTGTCGGTCGGGTTCGCCGACATGGTCGGGTTCACCCGCACCACCCGCCGCCGTTCCATGGACGAGCTCGGCGAGATGATCGAGCGGTTCGGCTCGGTGACGACCGAGGTCATCGCGAACGGCCGGGGACGGGTGATCAAGACCGTCGGCGACGAGGTCCTCTACGTCACCGAGCACCCCGCCGACGCCGCGGCCATCGCGCTCGGCCTGCGCGACCGGGTCCGGACCGAGCCGGCGCTGCCGCAGCTGCGGATCGGCCTCGCCCACGGCATGGTGCTGGCCCGCTACGGCGACGTCTACGGCGAGGTCGTCAACGTCGCGGCCCGGCTCACCTCCGAGGCCCGCCCGGACACGGTGCTGGTCGACAAGGAGATGTTCGAGTCGCTGCGCGACGACCCGCGCTTCGACCTGCGGCGGATCGCGACACTGCACACCCGCGGCTACTCCCACCTGCGGGCGTGGGCGCTACGCGGCGCCCGCGAACGCTGATCCTTGACCTGAACCCGGGTCGAGGTGACAGCCTCGGGCACCATGACGAGCACGGTGACCACCTCCGCCGCCGCGTACCTCGACCTCCTCGGGGTCGACCGGGCGGCACCGGACCGGGCGCTGCTCGACCGGGTCGTGACCGCGCACAACGCGACCATCCCGTTCGAGAACCTCGACCCGTTCACCGGTGTCGAGCCGCCGACCACCTCCGACGGCGTCGCGGCGAAGCTGGTCCACGGCCGGCGCGGCGGCTGGTGCTTCGAGCACAACCGCCTGCTGTACGACGTGCTGGCGGCGGTGGGGTACCAGGTCACCCCGCTCGTCGGCCGGGTCCGCCTCGGCCTGGCCCCGGCGGACCCGCCGACGTCGCGCACCCACCGGCTCACCCTCGTCGACACCACGGAGGGCCGCTTCACCGTCGACGCCGGGTTCGGCTCGACGGTGCCGACCACCGCGCTGCGGCTCGTCGCCGGGCTGGAGCAGCCGACCCCGCAGGCGACCTACCGCTATACCCGCGACGACCACGGTGCCTGGGTCCTGCAGCGGCGCGGCAGCGGTGACTGGGCCGACCAGTACGTCTTCGACCTGGTCCCCGCCCCGGACGTCGACTTCGCGATGGGCTCCTGGTACCTGACCCACCACCCGGCGTCGCACTTCCGGACCGGGCTCGTCGCCGCGCGCACCACCCCGGAGCACCGGACCACCCTCGACGGGACCCGGCTCACCGTGCGCACCGCCGACGGCGGCGTGGCGCGGCACGACCTCACCTCTCCCGCGCGGGTCCGGGACGCGCTGGAGGAGCACCTCGGTGTCGACACCGGCGCCGTCGCGGGGCTGGAGGACCGGCTGCGGGAGGTCTACTTCCCGTGAGACGACGACGGGCCGGACCCCCTGGTGGGGATCCGGCCCGTCGGGGGCGGTGCGGGGTCGTCAGACCCGGAAGCCAAGGGCCCGCAGCTGCTCGCGGCCGTCCTCGGTGATCTTCTCGGGGCCCCACGGCGGCATCCAGACCCAGTTGATCCGGACGTCGTCGACCAGGCCGCCGTCGGGACCGGCGGTGAGCGCGGAGCGGGTCTGCTCCTCGATCACGTCGGTCAGCGGGCAGGCCGCCGAGGTCAGCGTCATGTCGATGACGGCGGTCCCGCCGTCCCGGTCGATGCCGTAGACGAGGCCGAGGTCGACGACGTTGATGCCCAGCTCGGGGTCGACGACGTCCTTCATCGCCTCCTCCAGGGCCTCGAGGGTCGCGCCGTCACCGGCGTCGGCCCGGGCGGGCGGCTCGGGCATGCCCGCCGCGCCGCGCACCACGTCCTCGGAGGTGCTCTGTTCGGTGGTCTCGCTCATGCCGGACTCCCCTCGGAGTTCTCGATGCGGGCGTCGGTGCGGCTCACCGCGTCCTTGAATGCCATCCAGCCCAGGAGAGCACACTTGACCCGCGCCGGGTACTTGGCGACGCCGGCGAAGGCCACGCCGTCGCCGATGACGTCCTCGTCGGGCTCGACCCTGCCTCGTCCCTGGGCCATCTCCTGGAACGACGCCATGATCTTCCACGCCTCGCCGACCGGCTTCCCGGCGACGAGGTCGTGCAGCACCGACACCGACGCCTGGCTGATCGAGCAGCCCAGCGTCTCGTAGGACACGTCGGTGACCACGTCCCCGTCGACCTTGACCCGCAGCGTGACCTCGTCCCCGCAGGTGGGGTTCACGTGGTGGGTCTCGGCGTCGTAGGGCTCGCGCAGACCGGCGCCGTGCGGGTCGCGGTAGTGGTCCAGGATGATCTCCTGGTACATCTGCTGCAGCTGCACGTCACACCGTCCCGAAGAACTTCTGGGCGGCGCGCACCCCGTCGGCCAGCGCGGTGACCTCGTCCAGGGTGTTGTACACCGCGAACGACGCCCGGGCGCTGGCCACGATGCCGAAGCGCCGGTGCAGCGGCCACGCGCAGTGGTGACCCACGCGGATGGCGACACCGGCGTCGTCGAGCACCTGGGACAGGTCGTGGGCGTGGATGCCGTCCACGACGAACGACACCGCTCCCCCACGCAGCTCCGCTCCGGGCGGCCCGACGATGCGCAGCCCGTCGATCGCGGACAACTGCTCGAGCGCGGCCGCGGTCAGCGACGCCTCGTGCGCGGCGACGGTGTCCATCCCGATCGCCTCGAGGTAGTCGACCGCGGCGCCGAGGCCGACGGCCTGCGACGTCATCGGCACCCCGGCCTCGAACTTCTGCGGCGGCGGCGCCCAGGTCGCGCCCTCCATCCGGACCGTCTCGATCATCGAGCCACCGGTGAGGAACGGCGGGAGCGCCTCGAGGAGCTCCCGGCGGCCGTAGAGGACGCCGACCCCGGAGGGCCCGAGCATCTTGTGCCCGGAGAAGACCGCGAAGTCCACCCCGAGCCGGTGCAGGTCGACCGGCATGTGCGGCACCGACTGGCAGGCGTCGAGCACGGTCAGCGCGCCGACCGCGGCGGCCCGCTCCACCAGCTGCGCGACCGGCGCGACGGCGCCGGTGACGTTCGACTGGTGGGTGAAGGCCACGACCCGCGTCCGGTCGGTGAGCTCGAGCGAGTCGAGGTCGATCCGGCCGTCGTCGGTGACGGAGTACCAGCGCAGGGTCGCGCCGGTCCGCCGGCACAGCTCCTGCCAGGGGATGAGGTTCGCGTGGTGCTCCAGCTCGGTGACGACGACCTCGTCACCGGGGCCGAGCGCGAACCGTTCGGAGGCGGCGTCGAGCCCGGTCCGGACCGAGGCGTTGCCCAGGCCGTAGGCGACCAGGTTGATGCCCTCGGTCGCGTTCTTGACGAACACGACCTCGTCGTCGTTCGCACCGACGAACGCCGCGATGCGTGCCCGGGCGGACTCGTAGGCGTCGGTGGCCTCCTCGGCGAGCTGGTGCGCGCCCCGGTGGACGGCCGCGTTGTGCCGCTCCAGGAACGTGCGCTCGGCGTCGAGCACCTGGCGCGGCCGCTGGGAGGTCGCACCGGAGTCGAGGTAGACCAGCGGCTTCTCCTCGCGCACCGTGCGCGCGAGGATCGGGAAGTCCGCCCGGATCCGGGCCACGGCGTCGGCGTCGAGGCCGGCCGTGGTCCCGGTTCCGTGGGTGAGGGTCATGGTCAGGCCAGTGCCTTCTGGCCCGCCGCCGCCTTGTCGGCCTGGGTGAACCGGACGTAGCCGTTCTTCTCCAGCTCGTCGGCCAGCTCGGGGCCGCCGGACTCGACGACGCGGCCGCCGGAGAACACGTGCACGCGGTCCGGCTTGATGTGGTTCAGGATCCGCGTGTAGTGCGTGATCAGCAGGACGCCGGTCTCGCCGCCCGACCGGTACCGGTTCACGCCCTCGGACACGACGCGCAGGGCGTCGACGTCGAGGCCGGAGTCGGTCTCGTCGAGCACGGCGAACTTCGGGTTCAGCAGCTCGAGCTGGAGCACCTCGTGGCGCTTCTTCTCACCGCCGGAGAAGCCCTCGTTGACCGAGCGGTCGGCGAACTCCGGGGAGATGTCGAGGCCGGCCATGGCCTCCTTGACCTCCTTGACCCAGGTCCGCAGCTTCGGCGCCTCGCCGCGGGTGGCCGTGGCCGCCGAGCGCAGGAAGTTCGCCATCGACACGCCCGGGACCTCGACCGGGTACTGCATGGCCAGGAACAGCCCGGCCCGCGCCCGCTCGTCGACCGACATCTCCAGGACGTTCTCGCCGTCCAGCAGCACCTCGCCACCGGTGACGGTGTACTTCGGGTGCCCGGCGATGGCGTAGGCCAGCGTGGACTTGCCGGAGCCGTTCGGCCCCATGATCGCGTGCGTCTCGCCCGCGCGGACGGTGAGGTTCACACCGCGCAGGATCTCCTTGGGGCCGTCCTCGGTCTCGACCGAGGCGTGCAGGTCCTTGATCTCCAGAGTGGACATCGGTGGTGGTCGCTCCGTATTCGGGAAGTGTGCGGAATCGGTGCCGAGCTGCGCTCAGACGCCGGTGAGCGCGAGCTCGGCCTCGACGGCCGCCTCGAGGCGCTCCTTGAGCTCCGGCAGCGTGATCTTGTTCAGGACCTCGCCGAAGAACCCGCGGACGACCAGGCGACGCGCCTGGTCCTCGGGGATGCCGCGGCTGCGCAGGTAGAACAGCTGCTCGTCGTCGAACCGGCCGGTGGCGCTGGCGTGGCCCGCGCTCACGATCTCGCCGGTCTCGATCTCCAGGTTGGGCACGGAGTCGGCGCGGCAGTGCTCGGTGAGCACCAGGTTCCGGTTGAACTCGAAGGTCTCGGTGTTCTCGGCGGCGGCCCGGATCAGCACGTCGCCGATCCACACCACGTGCGAGGAGTCCTTCGTCAGGCTCTGCAGCGCGTTCTTGTAGAGCACGTTGGACTTGCAGTTCGGCACCGCGTGGTCCACCAGCAGCCGCTGCTCGAGGTGCTGGCCGGCGTCGGTGAAGCCGAGCCCGATGAGCTCGGCGTCGCCGCCGGGGCCGGCGTAGCGCACGGTCGAGGAGACCCGGACCAGGTCGCCGCCCAGCTGGACCGTGGTGGCCCGCAGGGTGGCGTCGCGCCCGATCGAGTAGTGCTCGGCGCCCACGTGCACGGCGTCGTCGGCCCACTCCTCGGTCACGACCAGCGTGAGCTGCGAGCCGTCGCCCAGGACGACCTCGGTGTTGTCGGCCAGCACGCCCGACCCCCGGTGCACGACGACGACCGTCGCCTGTGTGTGCGGGGTGGTGCGGATGTGCAGGTGGCCGGCCGCCGTGACGCCCTCGCCGGGGCCGTCCACGGTGACGGTCACCGGATCGAGCTTCTCCCCGTCCAGGGTGACCAGGGTGGCCTCGCCGAACCCGGACCAGGCCGCTGCGGCGACCCGGTCGAACGGGACACCGCCCTCGCCGATCCGGGCGTCGTCGCGGCCGACCTTCTCGACGGTCACCCCGGCGGCCTCGGTGACCGAGACCGGCGCGGTGCCCTCGAACGCGGCACTGCCGTCGTGCAGGCCCTTGAGCCGGCGCAGCGGGGTGAACCGCCAGTTCTCCTCGCGGCCACCGGGGACCTCGAACGCCTCCACGTCGAAGGACTGGAAGCGCTCGCCGGCCGAGGCGATCGGGACCTCGCCCTGCCCCTCCTTGGCGCCCTTCAGCTCGGGCGCGAGGCCGGCAACGTCACTCGTCGTCATCCGACGGAACCCTCCATCTGCAGCTCGATCAGCCGGTTCAGCTCCAGCGCGTACTCCATCGGCAGCTCGCGCGCGATGGGCTCGACGAACCCGCGCACGACCATGGCCATGGCCTCGTCCTCGGTCAGACCGCGGCTCATCAGGTAGAAGAGCTGGTCGTCGGAGACCTTGGAGACGGTGGCCTCGTGCCCCATCGACACGTCGTCGTTGCGGATGTCGACGTAGGGGTAGGTGTCCGAGCGCGAGATCGTGTCGACCAGCAGCGCGTCGCACTTCACCGTCGAGCGGGAGTTGCGCGCCCGCGGGTTGACCTGGATCAGGCCGCGGTAGGACGTGCGCCCGCCGCCGCGCGCCACCGACTTCGACACGATCGTCGAGGAGGTGTTGGGCGCGAGGTGGACCATCTTGGCGCCGGCGTCCTGGTGCTGGCCCTCGCCCGCGAACGCGATCGAGAGGACCTCGCCCTTGGCGTGCTCGCCCATCAGCCACACGGCCGGGTACTTCATGGTCACCTTGGATCCGAGGTTGCCGTCGACCCACTCCATGGTCGCGCCCTCCTCGGCCTTGGCGCGCTTGGTGACCAGGTTGTAGACGTTGTTCGACCAGTTCTGGATCGTGGTGTAGCGGCAGCGGCCGCCCTTCTTGACCACGATCTCGACGACGGCCGAGTGCAGCGAGTCGGTCTTGTAGATCGGCGCGGTGCAGCCCTCGACGTAGTGCACGTAGGCACCCTCGTCGACGATGATCAGCGTCCGCTCGAACTGGCCCATGTTCTCGGTGTTGATCCGGAAGTAGGCCTGCAGCGGGATGTCCACGTGCACGCCCGGCGGCACGTAGATGAACGAGCCACCGGACCAGACCGCGGAGTTCAGGGCGGAGAACTTGTTGTCACCGGACGGGATGACCGAGCCGAAGTACTCCCGGAACAGCTCCGGGTGCTCCTTCAGCGCGGTGTCGGTGTCCAGGAAGATGACGCCCTGCTGCTCGAGGTCCTCGCGGATCGAGTGGTAGACGACCTCGGACTCGTACTGCGCCGCGACACCGGAGACCAGGCGGGCCTTCTCGGCCTCCGGGATCCCCAGCTTGTCGTAGGTGTTCTTGATGTCCTCGGGCAGGTCGTCCCAGGTGGCTGCCTGCTTCTCCGAGGAGCGCACGAAGTACTTGATGTTGTCGAAGTCGATCCCGGACAGGTCGGAGCCCCAGCGCGGCATCGGCTTCTTGCCGAAGATGTCGAGCGCCTTCTGCCGGAACTCCAGCATCCACTCGGGCTCGCTCTTCAGGCGGGAGATGTCGGCGACGACCTCGGAGGACAGGCCACGCTTCGCGATGGAGCCCGCCTCGTCGGAGTCGGCCCAGCCGAAGTCGTACCGGCCGAGCGCCGCGATCGTCTCCTCCTGCGTGAGCTCGGTGCGCACATCAGGAGTGGTCGTCATAAGGACTGCCTCCCTTTCGGGGACCGTGGTGGGAGAGGGTCCCGCCGTCGGCGGAGCCCCCTTCTTCTTGCACCTGCCGCACCTGCGCAGTGGGTCTCCCACTCACGGTGACGGAACGGCCTTGCTTCTTACCTCTCGCCCGCGCGAGGAGTTCGGGATCCTCGAGCGGGACGTGTGTGGTGCACGCGGCGTCGCCGCGGGCGATGGTGGCCAGCCGCTGCACGTGCGTACCCAGCAGCTCGGCGAACGCACGCGTCTCGGCCTCGCAGAGTTCCGGGAACTCGGTGGCCACGTGGGCCACCGGGCAGTGGTGCTGGCACAGCTGCACCCCGAAGCCGCCGTGGCGGGCCTGCGCAGCGTAGCCGCGGGCGCTGAGCACCCGGGCCAGCGCTTCGACGCGTTCTGCGGGCTCCGCCGGGGCGGTCACCGCATCGAGGTCGGACCCGAGCAGCTCGCGCACCCGGTGCCGCGCGAAGGCGTCGACCGCCTCCTCCCCCGCCGTCTCGGCGAGGAAGCGCAGTGCCTGGGTGGCCAGGTCGTCGTACCCGTGCCCGAACCGGACCCGGCCCGTGTCGGTGAGCAGGTACTCCCGGGCCGGACGGCCCCGGCCGCGCGGACGGGCGGACCGGGCCGGGGCCCGGACCTCCGCCTCGCCGTCGGCGATCAGCGCGTCGAGGTGCCGGCGCACGGCGGCCTCGGTGAGCTCCAGCTCGGCCGCCACGACGGCGGCCGTGACCGGACCCTGCTCCATGAGCACCCGCGCCACGAGGGCGCGGGTACCCGTCCCGGACCCGACGGGCACCACGGCGTCGCCGCCGACGCCGTGCCCGCAGGCAGGGTCGTCGAGGCGCCGCGGCGCTGTCCGGTCCGTTTTCACAACATCAGTGTTGCGTATATGGCCCGGCACGGCAAAACAGACCCCCCGCCGTGGTGACCGGGCTCACTCCGATCGCAGGTGAGGGCCGGTACCGGACCCCCCGTCACCGCACCACTAACCTCTCCTCCCATGGTGACGCCCGAGGTCGCCCCGCCCGGGCGCGACGACCCCCCGACGCGTGCGGCGCCGTCCGATCCCCCCGCCACACCGCCGTCGACCGGCCACCCGGCCCGGCGCGGCCTGCGTGAGCAGGCCCGGATCGCGCGGATCCTCGGTCTGACCGGCGCCCTGCTGATGGGGATCAGCGCGCTGGGCTCCGGGGCGTTCCCGGTACCGAACCCGCTCAACGGGCTGCGCGTGATCGGGCTCCCCTCGCGCAACGTCACCCTCGCGATCGCCGTCACCTACGCGGGCCTGCTCATGGTGGTCACGGCCTGGCTGTGGATCGCCCGGATGCTCACCACCCGCGGAGCGCACCACCCCGCGCCCGAGCGCCGCGAGCTCGGCCGCACCGCGATCCTGTGGGGGGTGCCGCTGGCGCTGGCGCCGCCGATGTTCTCCAAGGACATCTACAGCTACCTCGCCCAGAGCGCGACGCTCGCCCGCGGGATCGATCCGTACTCGATCGGTCCCGCGCAGGCGCTCGGCATCGACGACCCGCTGGTCCGCGGGATCCCCACGGTCTGGCGCGACACCCCGGCGCCCTACGGCCCGCTGTTCCTCGGCCTCGGCCGCGGGATCACCGCGCTGTCCGGGGAGAACGTGGTGCTCGGCATCCTCGAGCACCGGCTGCTCGCGCTGCTCGGCGTCGCCCTGATGGTGTGGGTGCTGCCCCGGCTGGCCTCCCGGTTCGACCTCGACGCCGGCCTGGTCCTGTGGCTCGGCGCGGCGAACCCGCTGGTGCTGTTCCACATGGTCAGCGGGATCCACAACGAGTCGATCATGCTGCCGCTGCTGCTGCTCGGGCTCTGGGTGATGCTCGGGCGCGACGACACCGTCCGGCCGTGGTGGCGGATCACCGGCGGTGCCGCGCTGATCGTCGCCGCGGCCTCGGTGAAGCTCCCGGCGCTGCTCGCGCTCGGCTTCGTCGGCGTGTACCTGGTCCGCAGGCGCGGCGGCAGGCTCCTCGACTGGGCCGTGATGACGGCCTGGCTGTCCGCGATCGCCGCGGCCGTGCTCACCTTCTTCAGCCTGGCCACCGGGCTGGGGTTCAACTGGGTGCGCGGGCTGTCCGCACCCAGCGTGCTCATCTCGCCCATGTCGATCAGCACCAACCTGGGGCTGCTCGCCGGGCAGGTCGGCCGGCTCGCCGGGCTCGGCGACCACACCGAGACCACGATGGGCCTGATGCGCAGCCTGTTCGTGCTGCCGATCGCGGTGATCGTGGTCGTGCTGCTGCTCGGCTGCCTGCGCGGGAAGGTCGACCCGGTCACCGGCACCGGCCTCGGGCTCGGCGCCGTCGTGCTGCTCGGCCCGGTCGTGCACCCCTGGTACCTGTTCTGGGCGCTGCTGCCGCTGGTCGTGACCCGGGCGATGCCGTTCTACCGCCGCGGCCTGCTGCTGCTGTCGGTCGTGCTCGCGCTGGCCGTGCCGCCCACCGGCGCCGACTTCTTCTTCCGCGGGTTCCAGCTGCCGCTGGCCATCACCGCGGGCGCCGCCATGTACACCCTCGCGCTGTACGTGGTCGCCCGGCTGATCCGCTCCCCCGGTGACGCCGGTGACGCCGGTGACCCGGCCCGCCCGGACGACGGCACCGGCACCCCGGGCGACGCCACCGCCGGGACCCGCGCGCCGTCGGACCCGGAGCCCGCCCGGTGAGCGCCGCCCTGGAGATCCGCGGCCTCGTCGTGCGCTACGGACCCACGACCGCCGTCGACGGCATCGACCTCGACCTCGCCCGCGGCGAGGTGCTCGCCCTGCTCGGCCCGAACGGCGCCGGCAAGTCCTCGACCGTCGAGGTGTGCACCGGGTTCCGGGCGCCCTCGGCCGGACGGGTGCGGGTCCTCGGTCACGACCCGGCCGACGAGGCCGTCCGCCCCCGGGTGGGCGTCATGCCGCAGGGCGGCGGCGCCTACCCGGCCGTGCGGACCGGGGAGATGCTGCACCTGGTCGCCGACTGCGCCGCGCACCCGCTCGACGTCGACATGCTCATCGACGTGCTCGGCCTGCGCCCGCGGGCGGGCACCCCGTACAAGCGGCTGTCCGGTGGGGAGCAGCAGCGCCTGGCGCTGGCCTGCGCCGTCGTCGGGCGCCCCGAGCTGGTGTTCCTCGACGAGCCGACCGCCGGTCTGGACCCGCAGGCCCGCCACCTGGTGTGGGACCTGGTCCGGGCGCTGCGCCGCGACGGCGTCGGGGTGCTGCTCACCACCCATCTGATGGACGAGGCCGAGCAGCTCGCCGACGACGTCGTCATCATCGACCACGGCCGGGTCGTCGCGCACGGCTCGCCCGCCCAGCTCACCGCGGGCGACCAGACCGAGCTGCGGTTCCGGGCCCGGCCCGGCATGGACGTCGCCGGTCTCGACGCCCGGCTGCCCGCCGGCTACGCCAGCTGCGAGACCTCCCCCGGCCGCTACCGGGTCCGCGGCCGGATCGACCCGGGCGCGCTCGCCGCCATCACCTCGTGGTGTGCCGACCAGGGCGTGCTCGCCGACGACGTCCAGGTCGTGCGCCGCAGCCTGGAGGACGTCTTCCTCGACCTCACCGGACGGGAGCTGCGCTCGTGACGACCCCCTTCCCCGAGGGCCTGTTCACCCCCGCCCCCGGCCGCGGCAACGCGCTGACCATGCTGCGGGCCCAGGGCGGCCTGGAGACCCGGCTCGCGCTGCGCAACGCCGAGCAGGTGCTGCTGACCCTGCTCATCCCGGCGGCGCTGCTCGCCGGGCTCACGCTCGTCCCGGCGGTGCCCGCCCCGGAGCCGCGGGTGGCGTGGCTGTTCGCCTCCATGCTGGCGCTGGCCGTGATGAGCTCGGCGTTCACCAGCCAGGCCATCGCGCTCGGCTTCGACCGCCGCTACGGGGCGCTGCGCAGGCTGGCCGCGACGGCGCTGCCCCGCTGGCTGCTGGTGTGCGGGCGGCTGGCCGCGGTCGCCGCCGTCGTCGTGATCCAGGTGGTGCTGCTCGGCGTGCTGGCGGCGCTGCTGGGGTGGTCCCCGGCCGGTGCCCGGCTCGACGGCGCCGCGCTGGCGGTGCTGCTGG
>NZ_WWFY01000516.1:0-14400 GCF_009864975.1 Pseudonocardia sp. SID8383 | reverse complement strand
GGTGCCGCCGCCCGCACGCTGGCCGGGACCGGCTCGGTGCTGAGCACGCTGTCCGCCCTCGACGCCGAGGCCGCGGTCGTCGGCGCCGTCCTCGGCGGCCACCGCTTCGACCGGCACCGGACCTCCACCGACGCCGCGGCCGTCCCGGTCGGCAGCTGGTCGTTCACCGGCGCCGACGACGCGGCCGTGCGGCGGGCGACGCTCGTCGCCGAGGCCGTCGCCACCGCCCGGGACCTGGTCAACACCGCGCCGAACGTGCTGGTCCCGGAGACCTTCGCGGCGCATGCGGTGGCGCTGGGCGAGCGCGCCGGGCTGGTCACCGAGGTCCTCGACGACGCCGGGCTGCGGGAGAACGGCTACGGCGGCGTCACCGGCGTCGGGAAGGGGTCGGCGAACCCGCCCCGGCTGGTGCGCCTGACCTGGAACGGCGGCCCGGCCGCGTCGAAGCGGGTCGCGCTCGTCGGCAAGGGCATCACCTTCGACACCGGCGGCATCTCGCTCAAGCCCAACGCCGGCATGGCCGACATGACCTCGGACATGGGCGGGGCGGCCGCGGTCGTCGCGACCGTCGTGCTCGCCGCGAAGCTGGAGCTGCCGGTCACGGTGACCGCGACCGTACCGATGGCGGAGAACATGCCGTCGTCGACGGCGTACAAGCCCGGCGACGTGCTGACCATGTTCGGCGGGACCACCGTCGAGGTGCTCAACACCGACGCCGAGGGACGGCTGATCCTCGCCGACGCGATCGTCCGTGCCGCCCAGGACGACCCCGACTACCTGGTGGAGACCTCGACGCTGACCGGCGCCCAGCTCGTCGCGCTCGGCATGCGCACCGCCGGGGTGATGGGGTCGGACGAGCTGCGCGACCGGGTCGCCGCGCACGGCACCGCCGTCGGCGAGGACGCCTGGGCGATGCCGCTGCCGGAGTACCTGCGCGGCGAGCTGGACTCGCGGGTGGCCGACATCAGCAACGTCAGCGGGCAGCGGTTCGCCGGGATGCTGCTGGCCGGGGTGTTCCTCAAGGAGTTCGTGCCCGCCGGGCTGCCGTGGGCGCACATCGACATCGCCGGGCCGTCGTTCAACACCGGCGGGCCGCGCGGCTACACCACCAAGGGCGGCACGGGGGTGCCGGTGCGCACCCTGCTCGCGTTCCTGGAGGACGTGGCGGCGAACGGCTGACCCCGGTTCAGCGGTCCTGCAACGCGTCCAGCGCGACGGCGAAGGCGGCGGCCAGGCGGAAGTCGATGCGCGGGTCCGGGACGGAGACGTCGTAGGAGTCGCGCAGCGACCACCGCCGGTCGCTGCTCATCAGCAGCGAGCCGCCGGAGTCCTCGGTGACGTCGAAGTGGTACGGCAGCGGCAGGTTCTCGGCCACCCGGCGCAGCAGGGCGACGCCGAGGCTGCGCTCGCGCCCGGTCGCGGCGACGCCCGGCGCGGTCAGCGTCCAGGTCGAGCGCAGCAGACTCGCCCCGAACCGCTTGCCGAAGGTTCCGATCACCCGGCCGTGCTCGTCGAGGACGTCGTGCTCGGCGCGGACGTCGAGACGCTGGCGGGCGCGGAAGGAGAACACCGCGCGGGAGCGGCTGTCGTCGGACCAGAAGGTCACCTGCTCCTTGAAGGCGAACCGCTTCTGCTGCGCGAACGCCATGAGCGCGCCCGCGCTGCCGTCGGGGTTCGCGGCGTGCACGTCATAGCGGTTCACGCCGAGGGTGATCCGCTGGCGGACGAGGAAGCGGGGCAGGTGCATCGCGGCCGTCACGGGGCCCGAGTCTGGCCGGACCGGATCCGGGCGGCGACACCGGACCGGGGGTTACCCACGGGTAGGGCATACTGCCGCCCATGAGCCGGCAGCGTCGTCGACACGAGGTCCCCGCGCACACCCCCCGTTCCGCGGTGGTCACCGGCGCGGCCCGCGGCATCGGCGAGCAGATCGCCCGCGAGCTCGTCGGGCGCGGCTACCGGGTGCTGGTCACCGATCTCGACGAGGCCGCGGCGCAGGCCACCGCGACCCGGATCGGGGCGGCCGCCGGCACCGCCTGCGACGTCACCGACCCGGCCGCGTCCGCGGTGGCGGTGGCCCGGGCCCGCGAGCTCGCGCCGCTGGGCGCCTGGGTGAGCAACGCCGGCGTCGGCTTCGACGGCACCGTCACCGACATCGCCGAGGCCCGCGCCCGCGCTCTGGTCGAGGTCAACCTGCTGGGCCCGATCTGGGGTGCCCGGGCCGCGGTGGCCGCGTTCCGCGAGCAGGCGGCGGCGGGGACCGCCCGGGGCGGCGAGATCGGTGTGACCGTGTCGCTGTCCGGCCTCGGCCCGGTTCCGGGCCTGTCGGTGTACGCGGCGTCGAAGGCGGGCGCCCTGTCGATGGTGTCCGCGCTGGCCTCGGAGGTGCGCCGGGAGGGCATCGGGGTGCACGCGGTCTGCCCGGACGGGGTGAACACCGAGCTGCTGCGCTCGATGACGCCCGGCGGCCAGGGCCAGGCGCTCGTGCGGTCCGGGGTGCTGGTCACCCCCGAACAGGTCGCGTCGGCGCTGGTCGGGATGTTCGGCACCGGCCGGGTCTACCGGACGCTTCCCGCCTGGCGGGGTGCGCTGCTGCGCCTCACCGCGCTGTCCCCCGGACCCGCGCTGCGCCTGGAGCCCGCGATGCGGGCGCTCGGCGAGCGGCGCGCCCGCTCGCTGCGCCCCTGACCGGACGGGTCAGGCGTCGCGGTCCTTGGCCCGCAGCTCGCGCAGCATCCGCTCCTGGCGCTCGCGCTTGCGCAGGGCGCGGTCGCGGGCGTCGTGCTCGCGCATCCGGTTCGGGTACCCGACGAGCTGCACGTCGTAGATCGGCATCTGCAGCGAGCGGGCCAGCTTCTTCGCCGCGTTCGGGTTCGCGACCCGCCTGCGGGTCCACTCGCCGTCGTGGGCGACGAAGACCACCGTCGTCTCCGTCACGGTCGTGCGCGGTTCGACGAAGGCCTCGACCCCGATCCGGGCGGCCGACCACTCACGCAGGTGGGCCTCCCCCTCCGCGTATGCGCCACGCCTCCCGCCGGAGCCGGATCCCCGGCCGGACCTGGGGCCCGACGGTCCACGTGACCGGAACAGGTCGAGCAGACCCATGCGCGTCGTCCTCTCGTCGATCCGGTCGCACCCCTACGAACCGGACACGGTAGCTCCGAGTGCCCAACGAACGGGATCACGGATTTGCTCCCGACACCCCACTGGCGCAGTCGCGGCCGGATGACAAGATGGGCGCCGCGTAGCGGGGTCCCGTCCGGCGGAGCCGGTCCACCGGCGGTGACCCCCGGAGGGAGCTGATCGGTGTCCGACCCGGACGCTCGTTCCGCCGACCTGGTGATCCTGGGCGGCGGCTCCGGCGGCTACGCCTGCGCGCTGCGGGCCGCGGAGCTGGGCCTGTCGGTGGTCCTGGTCGAGAAGGACAAGCTCGGCGGCACCTGTCTGCATCGCGGCTGCATCCCCACCAAGGCGCTGCTGCACGCGGCCGAGGTGGCCGACCACGCCCGCGACGGCGCGCAGGTCGGTATCCGTTCCACGTTCGACGGCGTCGACATGGCCGGGGTGAACGCCTACAAGGACGGCGTGGTCTCCCGGCTGTACAAGGGCCTGCAGGGCCTGGTCGCCTCGCGCGGGATCACCGTGGTGCCCGGTGCCGGTACCCTGGAGGGCCCCGGCACCGTCCGGGTCGGCGACGAGCGCATCACCGGCCGCCACGTCGTGCTCGCCACCGGCTCCTACGCCCGGTCACTGCCCGGCCTGGAGCTGGACGACCGCGTCGTCACCTCCGACGCCGCGATCTCCCTCGACGAGGCCCCGCGCCGGGTCGTCGTGCTCGGCGGCGGCGTGATCGGCGTCGAGTTCGCCAGCGTGTGGCGCTCGTTCGGGGCCGAGGTCACGATCGTCGAGGCGCTGCCGCGGCTCGTGCCGAACGAGGACGAGTTCTGCTCCACCCAGCTGGCCCGGGCGTTCCGGCGGCGCCGGATCACCACCCGCACCGGGGTGCGGTTCGCGAAGGCGACCCGCAGCGGCGACACCGTCACCGTGTCGCTGGAGTCCGGTGAGGAGATCGAGGCCGACCTGCTGCTGGTCGCGGTCGGCCGCGGCCCCAACACCACCGGTCACGGCTTCGCCGAGGCCGGCGTCGCGATGGACGGCGGCGTCGTGACCGTCGACGAGCGGCTGCGCACGAATCTCGACGGCGTGTACGCCGTCGGGGACGTCACCCCCGGCCTGCAGCTCGCCCACCGCGGCTTCGCCCACGGGATCTTCGTCGCCGAGGACGTCGCGGGGCTCGCACCCCGCCCCGTCACCGACGACGGCATCCCGCGCGTCACCTACTGCGACCCCGAGGTCGCCTCGGTCGGGCTGACCGAGCAGGCCGCGCGGGACCTCCACGGCGAGGTGCACACCCTGACCTACGACCTGGCCGGCAACGGGAAGTCGCAGATCCTGCAGACCTCCGGCGCGGTCAAGCTCGTCGCCCAGGGGCCCGCCGGACAGGGCGGACGCGTCCTCGGCGTGCACATGGTGGGCTCCCGGATCGGGGAGCTCGTCGGGGAGGCACAACTGGTCTACAACTGGGAGGCTCTGCCCACCGACGTCGCCGCCCTGATCCACGCCCACCCCACACAGAGCGAGGCCCTCGGAGAGGCCCACCTCGCCCTGGCCGGGAGACCGCTGCACACCCACGGCTGATCCCGGCCCCACAACCCGAACACCCACGCGGAACAAGAGGAGCTCCACCCGACATGGCCGTCACCGTTGAGATGCCCGCCCTGGGCGAGAGTGTCACCGAGGGCACCGTCACCCGCTGGCTCAAGGCCGAGGGCGACACCGTCGAGGTCGACGAGCCGTTGCTCGAGGTCTCGACCGACAAGGTCGACACGGAGATCCCGTCGCCCGCCGCGGGCGTCCTGAAGCGCATCATCGCGGGCGAGGACGACACGGTCGAGGTCGGCGGCGAGCTCGCCGTCATCGGCGACGCCGACGAGGCCGACGACGCCGGTTCGTCCGACTCCGACTCCTCCGGGAAGGCCGAGGAGCCCGCGGAGTCCGAGGCGGAGCCCGAGCCGGAGCCGGAGCAGGCCGAGGAGGAGGCCCCGGAGCCGTCCTCCGGTGGCTCGTCGTCCGGTGGGGGCTCCGGCACGCCGGTCACGATGCCCGAGCTCGGCGAGTCGGTCACCGAGGGCACCGTGACCCGCTGGCTCAAGCAGGTCGGCGACGCCGTCGAGGTCGACGAGCCGCTGCTCGAGGTCTCCACCGACAAGGTCGACACCGAGATCCCCTCGCCGGTCGCGGGCACCGTGCTCGAGCACACCGTCGCCGAGGACGAGACCGTCGAGGTCGGCGCGCAGCTCGCGCTGGTCGGCGACGGCTCCGCCGCCCCGGCGCAGGACGAGGCGCCGAAGCAGGAGAAGGCTCCGGAGAAGAAGGAGGAGGAGCCGAAGAAGGAGGCTCCGAAGGCCGAGCCGAAGCCGGAGCCGAAGGCCGAGCACCCCAAGGCCGAGGAGAAGCAGGAGAAGGCCCCGGCCGGCTCCGAGGACTCCCCCGCCGGGAGGATCGAGCCCTCCTCGAACGGCTCGGGCTCGGGTTCGGGCGAGAAGCCCTACGTGACCCCGCTGGTGCGCAAGCTGGCCCAGGAGCACGGCGTCGACCTCGACTCGGTCACCGGCTCCGGCGTCGGCGGCCGCATCCGCAAGCAGGACGTCCTCGCCGCCGCCGAGCAGGCGAAGGCCCCGGCGCAGGAGAAGCCGTCCGCCCCGGCGGCGCAGCCCGCCCCCGGCGGCGCGCCCCAGGAGCCGAAGGCCGTCCCGACCCGCGCGGACAACGCACCGGAGCCGGGCACCACGGTCAAGCTCCCGCGCCTGCGCCAGGTCATCGCGCAGCGGATGAACGAGTCGCTCGCGACCTCGGCGCAGCTGACCACCGTCCAGGAGGTCGACCTCACCCGCATCGTCAAGCTGCGGAACCGGGTCAAGGAGGACTTCAAGCGTCGCGAGGGCGCCAACCTCACCTTCCTGGCGTTCATCGCCAAGGCGACCATCGAGGCGCTCAAGGCGTTCCCGTCGCTGAACGCCTCGATCTCCGAGGACAACAAGCAGGTCACCTACCACGGCTCGGTCCACATGGGCATCGCCGTGGACACACCGCGCGGCCTGCTCGTGCCGGTGATCAAGGACGCCGACGACCTGTCGCTGTCCGGGATCGCCAAGAAGATCGCCGACGTCGCGGCCCGCACCCGCGACTCCAAGATCGGTCCGGACGAGCTGTCGGGCGGCACCTTCACGATCACGAACATCGGGTCCGCGGGCGCGCTGTTCGACACGCCGATCATCAACCAGCCCCAGGTCGCCATCCTGGGCACCGGCGCGATCGCGAAGGAGCCGAAGGTCGTCACCGGCCCCGAGGGTGACGACGTCATCGCCGTCCGATCGGTCTGCTTCCTGCCGATGACCTACGACCACCGCCTGGTCGACGGCGCCGACGCCGGCCGCTTCCTGTCCGCGGTCAAGGCCCGGCTGGAGGAGGGTGCCTTCGAGGCCGAGCTCGGCCTGTAGGCACTCCCCGCGACACACGGCGGCCCGTCCCGGTTCCCCCGGGGCGGGCCGCCGTCGTCACCGGTCCGGGTGGGCGGGTGACGATGCTCGCGGCATGTCCGGCTCGCGCGTCCGCCCGGGACCGGGAAGGATCGCGGCCGTGCGAGTCGTCGTGGCCGGTTCGTCCGGACTGATCGGAACAGCCCTGGTCGCCCATCTGCGGGGCGCGGGGCACGAGGTGCTGCGCCTGGTGCGGCGCACCCCCGCCGCCCCTGACGAGCGCGGCTGGGACCCGCCCGCCGGCACCGTCCAGGACGGCACCCTCGACGGCGTCGACGCGGTGGTGAACCTCAACGGCGCCGGCATCGCCGACCGGCCGTGGACCGGCGCCCGCAAGCAGCTGATCCGCGACTCGCGCAACGTCCCGACCGACGTCCTCGCCGAGGCCGTGGCCCGGCACAAGGTCCCGGTGCTGGTCAGCGGCTCGGCCGTCGGCTACTACGGCGACACCGGCCAGGTCGTCGTCGACGAGTCCGCGCCGTCGGGCTCGGGGTTCCTCGCCGACGTGTGCCGGGACTGGGAGGCCGCCGCCGCTCCCGCCGTGGACGCCGGCGCCCGGGTGGTGCTCGTCCGCACCGGCCTGGTCCTGTCCCCCTCCGGTGGGCTGCTCGCGATGCTGCGCCCGCTGTTCAAGGGGTTCCTCGGCGGGCGGATCGGCAGGGGCACCCAGTTCATGCCGTGGGTCTCCCTCGACGACCAGGTCGCGGCGATCCGGTTCGCCGTCGAGACCGAGGCGCTGTCCGGACCGGCGAACGTGACCGGCCCGGTGCCGGTCACCAACGCCGAGTTCACCAAGGAGATGGCCGCGGCGGTCGGGCGGCCCGCGCCGTTCCCGGTGCCCGGCCCGGTGGTCTCCACCGTGCTCGGCGAGATGGGCCGCGAGATGCTGCTCGGCGGCCAGCGGGCGGTGCCTGCGGCGCTGCTCGAGGCCGGGTTCCAGTTCCGCCACCACACCGTCGGCGACGCGCTCTCGGCCGCGGTCGGGTCATGACCCCGTCCGACGTCGACGTCCTGGTGGTCGGGGCGGGCCTGTCCGGCCTGCGCGCGGCCACCGTGCTGCACCGGCACGGGCTGACCGTGCGCGTGCTGGAGTCCGCCGACCGGGTCGGCGGGCGGATGGCGACCGACGTCGTCGACGGGTTCCGCTGCGACCGCGGGTTCCAGGTGCTCAACACCTCCTACCCTGCGCTGCACGCCGCGCTCGCCCCGCACGGGCTCGACACCCTGGCCGCGCGGCCCTTCGAGCCCGGTGCCGCCATCCGGGCCGGCGACGGCGCACTGCACCGCTTCGTCAACCCGCTGCGCCGCCCCGCATCCGCCCCGGCCACCGCGCTGGACGACCTGTTCGGCCCGATCGAGAAGGCCAAGCTCGTCGCGTGGACGGCGAAGGTGCTGGCCTCGCCGCCGTCGCGGACCGCGACGCTGGTCGGCTCCTCCGCCGCCCGCGACCTCGACGCCGCCGGGCTCGGCGGCGCGGTCACCGACCGGTTCCTGCGCCCCTTCCTGTCCGGCGTACTCGCCGAGACCGCGCTGGAGACCTCGGCCGCGTTCGTGCGGCTGGTGTGGCGCAGCTTCGCCCTCGGCACGATCGTCGTGCCCGACGACGGCATGGAGGCGCTGCCCCGGCGGCTGGCCGCGGCCCTGCCCGAGGGCACCGTGACGCTCGGGACGCGGGTGCACGCCGTGCGCGGCGGGCCCGCCCCCGCCCTGGACACCGACGACGGCACCCTGTCCGCACGGGCGGTCGTCGTCGCGGCGGACCCGAGGACGGCCGCCGCGCTGCTCCCCGGGGTCGCCGAGCCGCGGATG
The DNA here is from genome assembly GCF_009864975.1 of Pseudonocardia sp. SID8383. Taxonomy (NCBI): domain Bacteria; kingdom Bacillati; phylum Actinomycetota; class Actinomycetes; order Pseudonocardiales; family Pseudonocardiaceae; genus Pseudonocardia; species Pseudonocardia sp. SID8383. The sequence continues at coordinate 5,992 of NZ_WWFY01000516.1, read as the reverse complement.
AACGCGCTGACCACGTTCTTCCACGTCCCGCCGCAGGCCCCGACGGCCTCCCCGCTGCTGCACCTGGACGGCACCGGCGGGCCGGTCGTCAACACGATGGTGATGACCGCGGCCGCGCCCGGCTACTCCGCCGACGGGCGCCCGCTGGTGGCGTCCTCGATCGTCGGGACCCCGGGGTCCACCGGGGCCGACGAGCCCGCGGTGCGCCGTGAGCTGGCCCGGATCTGGGGTGTCGGCACCGACGACTGGGCGCACCTGCACACCGCGCAGGTCGACGAGGCGCTGCCGCTGTTCGAGGCGGGGCGCCCGGTGCGCCGCGACGTCGACCTCGGCGAGAACCTGTTCGTCGCGGGCGACCACCGCGACACCCCGTCCACCCAGGGGGCGCTGGTCAGCGGCCGCCGGGCCGCGCAGGCCGTCCTCGCCCGGCTGGGTGCGGCGTAAGCTCGCCGCCATGCCCGCACCGCATCTGTCCTGCCGCGCCGGAACCGACGACGTCCGGGTCGACCGGCTCGGGCGCGTGGAGTACCAGGCGGCGTGGGACACCCAGAAGGCGCACGCCGAGGCCCGCAAGGACGGCGGGCCGGACGTGCTGATGCTGCTGGAGCACCCGCCCGTCTACACCGCGGGGCGGCGCACCCGGCCGGAGGACCGGCCCACCGACGGCACCCCGGTCGTCGACGTCGACCGCGGCGGGCGCATCACCTGGCACGGGCCGGGGCAGCTCGTCGGCTACCCGATCGTCGCCCTCGGTGAGCCGATGGACGTCGTGGACTACGTCCGCCGCCTGGAGGAGGCCCTCATCCGGGTCTGTCACGATCTCGGCGTGACGAGCGCGGGCCGGGTCGAGGGGCGCTCCGGCGTCTGGCTGCCCGCGCAGGGCTTCACCCCCGAGCGGAAGGTCGCCGCGATCGGCGTCCGGATCGCCGGCGGGGTCACCCAGCACGGATTCGCGATCAACTGCGACGCCGACCTGGGCGACTTCGGGAAGATCGTGCCGTGCGGGATCGCCGACGCCGGCGTCACCACCCTGACCGCGGAGCTGGACCGGGAGGTGACCGTCGACGAGGTCGCCGGCCCGGCGGCCGCCGCCGTGCTGGACGCGCTCGACGGCCGGCTGCCGGTGGCCGAGCACCCGGTCGTCCGTCAGGTCGACCTGATGTCCGGCCTGGGCTGATCCCCCGGCCCCGGGTGCCTCAGGCGAGCTGGGGCACCACCGTCGCGGCGAAGTCCTCGATGTGGGCGAGGTCGGACAGGTCGAGGACCTGCAGGTAGACCCGGGTCGTGCCGGTGACCTCGGCCCATCGGCCGAGCCGGTCGACGATCTCGCCGGGGGTGCCGGCGAGGCTGCTCGCGCGGACCTCGGCGGCGTCGCGGCCCACCGCGGCCGCGCGGCGGTCGACCTCCGAGTCGTCCTTGCCCAGGCACAGCATCTGCGCCACCGAGTACGTGAGCGAGCCCGGGTCGCGCCCGGCGGCGGTGCACGCGTCGCGAACCCGGCCGAACTGCGCGGCGACGGCCTCGGGCTGCTGGAACGGCACGTTGAACTCGGTGGCGAACCGGGCGGCCAGCGCCGGGGTCTTCCTTTTCCCCATCCCGCCGACGATCACCGGCGGCGCGTCCTGCACCGGGCGCGGCAGCGCCGGGGAGTCGGTGACGGTGTAGTGCCGTCCCTGGTGGGTGAAGCGCCCGCCGAGCGGGGTCGCCCACAGCCCGGTGAGGATCTCCAGCTGCTCGGTGAGGATCTCGAAGCGCTCGGCCAGCGGCGGGAACGGGATGCCGAGCGCCCGGTGCTCGGCCTCGAACCAGCCCGAGCCGAGCCCGACCTCGACGCGGCCGCCGGACATGTCGTCGGCCTGCGCGACGGCGACGGCGAGCGGCCCGGGCAGCCGGAACGTCGCGCTGGTGACCAGGGTGCCGAGCCGGATGCGCTCGGTCTCGCGGCCGAGCGCGGCGAGGGTCACCCACGCATCGGTCGGGCCGGGGACGCCGCTGCCGTCGCCCATCACGAGGAAGTGGTCGGAGCGGAAGAACGCGTCGTAGCCGGCGTCCTGCGTGGTGCGGGCGACCCGCAGGAGGTCGGTGTAGCGGGCGCCCTGCTGGGGCTCGGTGAAGATCCGGAAGTCCACGGGTCGCGACGCTAGCCGCACCGGCCCGCCCGCGCCGCCCGACCACCGGCGGCGGCCGCGGGGGACCGCTCGCTACGGTCGCGTCGTGCACCCGCTCCCCGACCAGACCGGCCGGACCGTCGTCGTCACCGGCACGACCTCCGGGCTCGGTCTCGCGCTGTCCACCGCGTTGGCCCGGGCCGGGGCCCGGGTGCTGATGACCGCCCGCGACGTGACCCGCGGCCGCGCCGCGGTGCGCGGGGCCGGTGGTGAGCTGGTGCTGCTGGACCTCGCCGACCTCGGCTCGGTGCGGGCCGCGGCGGCGGAGATCCGGGAGCGCACCGGGGACCGGGTGGACGTGCTCGTCAACAACGCGGGCGTCGCGACGGGCCCGCGTGCGGACACCGCGGACGGTTTCGAGCTGCAGATCGGCACCAACCACCTCGGGCCGGCCGCTCTGACCTGGCTGCTGATGCCCGCGCTGCGGGCCGCCGGCGACCCGGAGCGGCCCTCGCGGGTCGTCACGACGTCCAGCCTCGGCCACCGCACCGGCCGGCTCGACCCCGACGACCTGGGGTGGCGGCGCCGGCGCTGGTCCCCGAACGCGGCCTACGGCGCGTCGAAACTGGCGAACCTGCTGTTCGCCGCGGAGCTGGACCGGCGGCTGCGGCTGTCCGGGGACCCGGTGCTCTCGGTGGCTGCGCACCCGGGGATGACCGAGTCGTCGCTGCTCGCGAACTCCTTCCGGCGGGGCGCGACGCTACAGGCGCGGCTGTTCGCCCCGTGGGAGCGCTGGCTCACCTCGCCGGTGTCCGAGGGTGTCGGGCCGCAGCTCGCCGCGGCGACGGGGCCGGTCCACGGCGGCGACTACCTGGGCCCCACCGGGCTCGGGGAGACCCGCGGCCCTGCCGGTCCGGCACGGCGCTCGGCGGCCGCGCAGGACCCGGTGCTCGCGGGCAGGTTGTGGCAGGTCACGGCCGCCGCGACCGGCATCACACCGGACCCCGGGCGTAGGCTGGACGCGTGACCATCGCACCCGAAGGCCGCAAGCTCCTCCGCCTCGAGGTCCGCAACAGCGAGACCCCGATCGAGCGCAAGCCGTCCTGGATCCGCACCCGCGCCAAGACCGGTCCGCAGTACACCGAACTGAAGGGTCTCGTCCGGTCGGGCGGCCTGCACACGGTGTGCGAGGAGGCCGGTTGCCCCAACATCTACGAGTGCTGGGAGGACCGGGAGGCGACGTTCCTCATCGGTGGGGAGCAGTGCACCCGTCGCTGCGACTTCTGCCAGATCGACACCGGCAAGCCGGCCGACCTGGACACCGACGAGCCGCGCCGGGTGGCGGAGTCGGTGCAGCAGATGGGGCTGCGCTACTCCACCGTCACCGGCGTCGCGCGCGACGACCTCGACGACGGCGGCTCCTGGCTCTACGCCGAGACCGTCCGCAAGATCCACGAGCTGAACCCGGGCACCGGCGTCGAGCTGCTCGCCCCGGACTTCAACTCGATCGACGACCAGCTGACCCCGGTCTTCGAGTCGCGCCCCGAGGTGTTCGCGCACAACCTCGAGACCGTCCCGCGGATCTTCAAGCGGATCCGCCCGGCGTTCCGCTACGACCGGTCGCTGGAGGTCATCACCAAGGCCCGCGAGTTCGGTCTGGTCACCAAGTCGAACCTGATCCTCGGCATGGGCGAGACCCCCGACGAGGTCACCTCCGCGCTGCAGGACCTGCACGACGCAGGCTGCGAGATCATCACGATCACCCAGTACCTGCGCCCGACCAAGCGCCACCACCCGGTGGAGCGCTGGGTCAAGCCCGAGGAGTTCGTCGAGCACTCGACGGCCGCCGAGCAGATCGGTTTCGCCGGGGTGATGGCCGGGCCGCTGGTGCGCTCGTCCTACCGGGCCGGCCGGCTCTACGCCCAGACCGTGGCCCACCGCGGCGAGGAGCTCTCCCCCGCCCTGGCGCACCTGGCCGACTCCGGCCCGGCCGCGCAGGAGGCCAGCTCCCTGTTGGCACGCGGCTGAGAGACCTCCTCGCACCGTCGATCACCGGTCGGAAGTAGGCTGGTCACATGCCCGGCAAGCCCCGTAAGCCCTCGCCCGAAGAGAAGAAGGCGCTCAAGGCCCAGAAGAAGGCCGCGTCGAAGCAGCGTCGCCAGCAGATCTGGCAGGCGTTCCAGATGCAGCGCAAGGAGGACTCCAAGCTCCTCCCGATCATGATCGGCGTGTTCGTCGGGTCGATCGTGGTCGTCACGCTCATCGGGTGGCTGCTGGGCCTGGTCTGGTTCTTCGTGCCCTTCGGCATCCTGATCGGCGCGCTGGCCGCGTTCAGCATCTTCGGTCGCCGCGTCCAGAGGTCGATCTACGTGAAGGCCGACGGGCAGCCGGGCGCCGCGGGCTGGGCGCTGGACAACATGCGTGGGCAGTGGCGGATCACCCAGGGCATCGCGGGCACCACCCACCTCGACGCGGTGCACCGGGTCATCGGGCGGCCCGGGATCATCTTCGTCGCCGAGGGGGCCCCGCACCGGGTGAAGACCCTGCTCGCACAGGAGAAGAAGCGCACCGCGCGGGTCGCCGGCAGCACCCCGATCTACGACGTGATCGTGGGCAACGAGGAGGGCCAGGTCCCGCTCAAGGGCCTGCAGCGCCACCTCATGAAGCTGCCCCGCAACATCTCCGCCGCCGAGATGGACTCCCTGGAGGGCAAGCTCAACGCCCTCGGCAGCCGCTCGGCCGCGATGCCCAAGGGGCCGATGCCCCAGGGCGCCAAGATGCGCAGCATCCAGCGCACCGTCCGCCGCCGCTGACCCCGCCGCCGACCGGGCGGCCGGGTCAGTCGGTGGGGTCGCCGGACGCCGGCTCGCCGCGCAGATCCGCCAGGACGCAGTCGGCGCAGGTGCTGCCGCCGGGCACCCGGTAGTACAGGCAGCAGGACCGCCGCCGGAACGTCCAGGCGTGGTCCGGCGCCACCGGGGCCCGCCGCTCCCCCGTACCGGTCAGCCGGGGGTGCTCCAGCAGGTCCGCGGCGACGGCGGCGACGGCGTCCGCGGCGTCGGGGCGCTGGATGTCGAGCACCCGCTTCGCCCCGGCGACCGACGACGCGACGTTGCCCCACAGCACCGTCCCGGACACCCCGAAGCGCTCGCCCGCGATCTCCACGAGCGGGGTGAGCACGTTGTCGACCAGCGGGGCCAGCGCGTCCGGCGCCGGGAACGGGCAGCGCGCCACCCGGGGCGGGTCGAGCGCGACGACGTCGCCCAGCGGCGTGGCCGACCACCACAGCGTCTCCGGCCGCAGGTCGACCAGGACACCGTGCAGGGCCAGCGCCGCGACCGGCCCGGACAGCAGCTTCGCCGCGAGCCCCTGCACCGCGATCGACGCGGCGATCCGCCGGCCCAGCGGCGGCTCGGCCCCGAGCGCCACCCGGGTCCGTTCGACCCGGTCCAGCAGCGCGTCGGGAGCGAGCACGGCGGCGAACGGGCGGACCGACCGTCCGTCGGCCCGCTCCTCGGTGGCGTCGAGCAGCTCGAAGAACGGCCCGACCGCCGCGAGCCCGGCCAGCACGTCGCTCACCGGCGGGGTGGCGGCCGTACGCGCGATGTCGATGCGCTCCGTGGTCACCGGAGAAGCCTCGCATCCCGGATCGTCCCGGTCGAGCCGTTCGTGAGGGTCCCGGCGACCGGTCCGACCCACAGCACCACCCCCGCAGCAGCCACGACGGCGAGTGCCTGCGTCGCCGTCGACGACGCCACCAGTGCGGCGAGCACCGTCAGCCGGAGGAGGCCCCGCGCGGTCGCCCGTCCCGTCGCCGTCGCCACGGCCGGGAGGCGCGTCAGGGCCGGACACCGGCCGGCCCGGGCAGCGGCAGCCCGGTCACG
>NZ_WWFY01000515.1:0-27117 GCF_009864975.1 Pseudonocardia sp. SID8383 | reverse complement strand
GGGACCCGTCCGCGCGGCGCGGGACCGCCGGGAGCCGCACCGCGCCGCCCGGTACCGCCGGGAAGCGGCACCGCGCCGCTCAGTGCCGCCGGAAGCCCGCCCGCCGACGGTCGCGCGCGTTCCAGCACGGCAGGTGCCAGTGCCGCCGCTCCTCGACCCCGCGGCCGTCCTCGGCCGGCCAGGTCACCACGTGCGGCATCCCCGAGGGCAGCAGCTGGTCGCAGCCGGGGCACCGGTAGTGCTTCACGGTGGTGCCGCCCGGCACCCGGCGGACGTAGTGCTCGCCGTCGCGGCCGCTCTCCAGGTCGGTCGTCATGCCGCTGCCCAGCGGTGGTGCGACGGGACGGCCCCGCCCCCGTTCCGAGGGGCGGGGCCGTCGCGCACGCCGTCCTGCCATGTCCCCCAGTGTCCCAGGGGTGTCGGGATCCCTCAGCGCTTGGTGTAGTCCCGGAAGCCGTGACCGGTCTTGCGCCCGAGCCGGCCCGCGGTGACCAGGTGTTCCAGCAGCGGCGCGGGGGCGAACCCGGCCTGGTGGAACTCCGCGTGCAGCGAGCGCTGGATCGCCAGCGACACGTCGAGACCGACGACGTCGAGCAGCTCGAACGGGCCCATCGGCAGCGCACAGCCGGTCTTCATCGCCGCGTCGATGTCGTCGGCGGTCGCGTAGTGCGCCTCCAGCATCTTGACCGCGTCGTTCAGGTACGGGAACAGCAGCGCGTTGACGATGAACCCGGCCCGGTCACCGCAGCTGACCGGGACCTTCTTCAGCTTCTGGCACACGTCGAGGACCGTGGCGGCCACATCGCGCGAGGTGCCGATCGTGGACACCACCTCGACCAGCTTCATCACCGGTGCGGGGTTGAAGAAGTGCATGCCGATCACGTCGCCGGGGCGGCTCGTGACCGCGGCGCACTCGACGACGGGCAGCGAGGACGTCGTCGTCGCCAGGATCGCGCCGGGCTTGCAGATCTCGTCGAGCGCGCCGAACATCGCCCGCTTGACGTCGAGCTCCTCGGCGACGGCCTCGACGACGAGGTCGACCTCGGCCATGTCCTCCAGCGCGGTGGTGCCGCTGATCCGGGCGAGGACGGCGTCGCGGCCCGCCTCGTCCAGCTTGCCGCGCGCGACCGCCTTGTCCAGGGACTTGCGCACCAGCGCGACCGAGCCCTCGACCTTGGAGTCGCTGCGCCCGCGGACGACGACGTCGTAGCCGGCCTTGGCGAACACCTCGACGATGCCCGAGGCCATGGTGCCGGTGCCGATCACGCCGACCCGCGCCACGTCGCGCAGGGTCACGTCGTCGGGCACGGCCGAGGCCGGGGTCTCACCGTCGGCGACGACGGTGGAGCTGTGCGGGGCGGAGTAGGTGTAGAAGCCGCGCCCGGTCTTCCGGCCGAGCAGCCCGGCGGTGATCATCTGCTTGAACACCGGGTTCGGCGCGTGCATCAGGTTGCGCGACTCGCCGTACATCGTCTCGAGGATCTCGTAGGCGGTGTCGAGGCCGATGAGGTCGAGCAGGGCCAGCGGGCCCATCGGGTAGCCGCAGCCGTAGCGCATGCCGGCGTCGAGGTCCTCGCGGCTGGCGTAGCGCTCGGCGTACATCTTCGCCGCGTGGTTCAGGTAGCCGAACAGCAGCGCGTTGGCGATGAAGCCGGCGCGGTCGCCGATGACGACCGGGACCTTGCCGAGGGAGTCGGCGAACGCCTGGACGTCGGAGATGACGTCGGGCTCGGTGACGACGGTCCGCACGACCTCGACCAGCTTCTGCACCGGTGCCGGGTTGAAGAAGTGCATCCCGACGACCTTGCCGGGGCGCGTGGTGCGCACGGCCAGCTCGGTGACCGACAGCGACGAGGTGTTCGAGGCGAGGATGGTGTCCTCGGCGACGACCTTGTCGACCTCGGCCAGCAGCGCGGTCTTGGCGTCCAGGCTCTCCGGGATGGCCTCGACGACCAGCTGCGCCGGCGCCAGGTCGGCCAGGGTGGTGGTCACCGTGATGCGACCGAGGAGCTCGTCGGCCTGCTCACGGGTGAGCTTGCCGCGCTCGATGGCGCGGTCGGTCGAGGCCGCCAGGTGGGCCCGGCCACGCTCCCCCGCCGCCTCGTCCACCTCGACGGCGACCACGTCGAGACCGTTGCGGGCGAAGACCTCGACGATGCCCGCCCCCATCGTGCCGAGGCCGACCACTCCGACGGTCCGGAACTCACGTGCCACGCTGCAACCTCCTGGTTCGACAACCCTGTCTTCCGCGTCGTCGCGCATCCTGTCATCCGGAAGCGCTACCAGTGGGTAACATGCGACCAGGACCACCCCGACGTGCGGGAACGGTCCTGGTCGTCGGGTGAGGGGCCCCTCAGCGCCCGTGGCGGGCCTTCACGATCCCGACCAGCGTCTGCATCGTGCGCGCGGTCCGCTTGAAGCTGGTGACGACGATCGGCATCCCGAACCGCTGCCGGGCGATCGACTGGGCGCGGGTGAACTCGCGCAGGCCGTCGGCGCCGTGGATGCGTCCGAAGCCGGACTCCCCCACCCCGCCGAAGGGCAGCGACGGGATCCCGGCGAAGGAGATCACGCCGTTGATCGAGACCATCCCGCAGCGGAGCCGCTCGGCGATCCGCTCGCCGTGCTTCGCGGAGAACACGGTCGCGCCGAGGCCGTAGCCGGTGGCGTTGGCGCGGCGGACCGCCTCGTCGACGTCGGGCACCCGGTTGACCACGACCAGCGGGCCGAAGGTCTCCTCGGTGACCGCGACGGAGTCCTCGGGCACGTCGGCGATGACGACCGGCGAGATCGACCCGCCCTGGGCGGGCACCGAGTCGGCGCCGCCGACGATCGCGCGGCCGCCGCGCTCCAGGGCGTCGGTGACGTGCCGGCGCACGATCTCGGTCTGCGACGGCATCGTCATCGGCCCGAGGTCGCCCTCGTTCGTGGCCGTGCCGACCTGCAGCTTCGACGCCGCGGCCCGCACCTTCTCCAGGAACCGGCCCGCGACGGACTCGACGACGTAGACCCGTTCCACCCCGACGCAGGTCTGGCCCGCGTTGGACATCCCGCCCCAGACGGCGGCGTCCGCGGCGGCGTCGAGGTCGGCGTCGGCGTCGACGATCAGCGGGTCCTTGCCGCCGCACTCCATGAGCACCGGCACCAGGTTCTCCGCGCAGGAGGCCATCACCCGGCGTCCGGTCGCGGCGGACCCGGTGAACGCGATCTTGCCGACCCCGGGGGCGCGGCACAGCTCGGCGCCGGTCGGCCCGAACCCGGTGACGACGGTCAGCAGCGGGTACCGACCCACCTCGGGAACGGCCTCGGCGAGCGTGCGGGCGATCTCGTGCCCGACGCCCGGGGTCAGCTCCGAGGGCTTGAACACCACGGTGTTGCCGGCGGCCAGCGCGTAGGCGATCGAGCCCATCGGTGTGAAGATCGGGTAGTTCCACGGCCCGATGACGCCGACGACGCCCAGCGGCCGGTACGCCACCGACGCCGCCTGGTTCGCCATCAGCAGGCCCGGGGACACCGAACGCTTCCCGAGCACCTTCGCGGCGTTGGCCGAGGCCCAGTCCAGGTGGTCGATGGCGAGCACGACCTCGAGGCGGGCGTCGTCGAGCGGCTTGCCGGTCTCGGCGGCGACGACACCGGCGACCCGGTCGAGCTGCGCGACCAGCACCTTCTTCCAGGCCGCGAGCCGGCGACGGCGTTCGGCGAACCCGAGCCCGTCCCACCACACCCCGGCCTCGCCGGCGTCACGGACGGCGGCACGCACGTGCTCACCGTCGTGGACGGGGTAGCGGGCGAGCTCCTCCCCGGTGCGCGGGGAGAGGGACGCGAAGTCCCCCGAGGCGGGCACGGCGGCGGTCGTGGGGGCGGAGTCAGCGGCGGTGGCACTCACGTGGTCAGGCTAGACGCCGTGGCAGGGCCCGGCCGGGCCCGCGCTGGCCCGGCGGGGCCGCCTCAGAACAGGAGCAGGTCGTCGCGCGCCATCCCGCGCAGTGCGTCGTAGTCGACGGTCACGCAGCGGATACCGCGGTCGACGGCCAGCGTACGGGCCTGCGGCTTGATCTGCTGGGCCGCGAACACCCCGTGCACCGGCGCGAGCAGCGGGTCGCGGTTCATCAGCTCCAGGTACCGGGTGAGCTGCTCGACGCCGTCGATCTCGCCGCGGCGCTTCACCTCCACCGCGACGTGCGCGCCGTTCCCGTCGCGCAGCAGCAGGTCGACCGGGCCGACGGCGGTCATGTACTCGCGGCGGACCAGCGTGTGGCCCTCCCCGAAGGTCTCCGGGTGCGCGGCGAGCAGCTCCTGCAGGTGCGCCTCGACGCCGTCCTTGACCAGGCCGGGGTCGACGCCGAGTTCGTGGCTGGAGTCGTGCAGCACCTCGTCGATGGTGATGACCAGCGACTCGTCGGCCTTGTTCTTCACCGTCCACACGCCGGGCTCCTCGGTGAGCCAGCACGGTGGCGACATCCAGTTGAGCGGCTTGTAGGCGCGGTCGTCGGCGTGGATGCTCACCGAGCCGTCCCGCTTGACCAGCAGCAACCGGGGGGCCATGGGCAGGTGGGCGGTCAGCCGTCCGACGTAGTCCACCTGGCAGCGGGCGATGACGAGACGCACCCTGCTCACTGTAAGGCCGGGTGGAGGGATCATCCTGGGCGGGTGATCGAGCAGACCTCGAGCCGCCGGGTGTACGCCAACGACTGGATGACCGTCCGGGAGGACGGCATCCGGCGTGCCGACGGCACCGGGGGGATCTACGGCGTCGTCGACAAGCCCACCTACGCACTGGTGATCCCCCGCGACGACGACGGCCGTCTGCACCTGGTCGAGCAGTACCGCTACCCGGTGGGCGGCCGCCGCTGGGAGTTCCCGGCGGGCACCGCGCCCGACCGGGCCGACGTGGACCCGGCCGAGCTGGCGGTGCGCGAGCTCGTCGAGGAGACCGGGCTGGCCGCGGCGCGGATGACCCTGCTCGGCACGCTGGACTGCGCGCCGGGCATGTCCAGCCAGCGCGGTCACGTCTACCTCGCGACCGGGCTGACCGCGGGCCCGCCGCGCCGCGAGCACTCCGAGCAGGACATGCGCGCCGCCTGGTTCACACCGGCCGAGCTGGCGGCGATGGTGGGCCGAGGCGAGCTCACCGACGCCCAGTCCCTCGCCGCCTGGACACTGCTCACCCTGTACGACGCGGGCACCTGATCACCCGGTGAGCACCGGCAGCGCCGCCACCCGGCTGAACCCGGGACGGGGCAGCCAGGCGACCTCCGCGGCCGGCACGGCGAGCCGCAGGCCGGGGAAGCGTTCGAACAGCGTCCGGAAGGCCACCTCGCCCTCCTGCCGGGCCAGCGCCGCGCCCAGGCAGTAGTGCGCGCCCTGTCCGAACCCGAGGTGTCCCTCGCCCCGCCCGGTCTCCCGGGCGACGTCGAGCTCGTCGGGCCGGTCGTAGGCGCGCGGGTCGTGGTTGGCCGGCAGCAGCCCGGCGATGACCGGGGTCCCGGCGGGCACGACGGTGCCGCCCAGCTCGACGTCGACGGTCGGGTACCGGAACTGGGTGAACTGCACCGGGCCGCGGGCGCGCATCAGCTCGTGTACCGCGCCCGGCCAGCCCGCCGGGTCGGCCCGCAGCGCGGCGAGCTGGTCCGGGGCGCCCAGCAGCGCCAGCACGCCGTTGGTGACCAGGTGCGCCGTCGTCTCGTGCCCGGCCATGACGATCGCGAAGATCATCGTGACCATCTCGCGGTCCGAGAGGCGGTCGCCGTCGTCGTCCTGGGCGGCGATCAGGGCGCTGACCAGGTCGTCGGCGGGCTCGGCCCGGCGGGCGTCGACGAGGGCGTGCACGTGGGCGATCGCCGCCCGCAGCGCGGGCCCGGTCCGCTCGCGGTCCATCGTGGTCAGCACCGCTCCCCATTCGTGCCACTGCGGGCGCTCGGGCTCGGGTACCCCGACGAGCTCGCAGATCACGGTGATCGGCAGCGGGTAGGCCAGCGCCTCCACCAGGTCCACCGGCGCGCCACCGGCCCCGGCGGCGGCGACCTCGTCGAGCAGGGCGGCGGTGATCTCCTCCACCCGCGGGCGCAGCGCCGCTACCCGCTTCACCGTGAACGCGCGCGACACGAGCTTGCGCAGCCGGGTGTGCTCGTCGCCGTCGGTGGTGAGGATGTTGCGCACCAGGTAGCCCGCGACGTCGTCGGGAACCCCCATCGTCGCCATGATCTGCTCGCGGGTGTCCGGCCCGCCGGCGAGCGCCGGATCGGTCACGAACCGCGGGTCGGTCAGGACCGTGCGGACGTCGTCGTAGCGGGTGACGAGCACGGCGGGCGGGCTGCCCAGCATCGTCACGGTGGTGGTGGGCGCCTGCTCGCGCATCCGCCCGTAGGCGGTGTACGGGTCGGCGGTGACGGCCGGGTCCATCAGGTCCACGGCACTCGGTGCGGCCATCTCGGGACTCCTCTCCTCGCGCGCCCGGGTCAGCGGACGCGACGTCTCCACTCCGCGTCGATGTGCTCGACGAGCGGCCGGTACAGACCGGCGACGGCCGCGGCGACCTCCGAGGCAAGGGCGACCGGGGCGGGCCCGGTCAGCAGGCGGGCCACACCGTGTTCGATCAGCTCCGCGGTGCGCCGCGGATCGGTGGGGACGAACGGGCTCGCCGCGCTCTCGGTGAACAGGTAGCCCCAGGTCAGCGCACCCCAGGCGTGGATCTGCTCGTCCGGGGACAGCGCGTCGTCGACGAGGCCGGCCGACCGCAGCACCCGGAAGTGCTCGCGCACCACGGCGTCCCGGCGGCGGCCCAGCTCCCCGAGGGTCCCGGCGGCCTCGTGCGCGAGCCGGCCGAGGACCTCACCGTCGCCCAGGTACAGCGCACGCGCCACCTCGTCGGCGCGCAGCCGCTCGTACAGCTCGCGCGACATGCCCCAGGGCAGCGCCACGACGGGCTCGACGAGCATCCGGTCGGCCAGGTCGGCGAACAGCCGCCGCTGCGAACGCAGCAGCACGGTGAGGAACAGCGCCTCCTTGGTGCGGACGTGCAGGTAGACGGTGCCCTTGCCGACCCCCGCCCGGCGCGCGACGTCCTCGACGGTCACACCCCGGTAGCCGCGTCGCACGAGCAGCTCGGCCGCCGCGTCGAGCACCCGCTCCATCCGCGTGGTGCCCTCCGCCGCGACCACGTCCGGTACCGCCACCGCTCCCCCGCTCCTCGGCGTGACCGGATCAACGAATTCGGTCACCAGGTCACCGTAGCGCGTCCGCCCCTCGGCGACGAGCGGATTCCGGGCTACCGTCGGTCCATGACCGACTACGAGCACCTCCTGGTGAAACAGGACGGCGACACGGTCCGGATCACGATGAACCGCCCGCAGCGCCGCAACTCCCTCACCGAGGACCACCTGCGCGAGCTGCTGGACGCCTTCGAGAGCGCCGGACGCAGCGACGCGACCGGGATCGTGCTCGCCGGGGAGGGCAAGGCCTTCTCCTCGGGCCACGACTTCGGCGACGTCGCCGCCCGCGACCTCGCGGGGGTCCGCTCCCTGCTGCGGCTGTGCACGACGGTCATGCGCACCGTGCAGGAGGTGCCGCAGGTCGTGATCGCCCGGGTCCACGCGACGGCCTGGGCCGCGGGCTGCCAGCTCGTCGCGTCCTGCGACCTCGCCGTCGCCGCGGAGTCCGCGACGTTCGCGCTGCCCGGCGGCAAGGGCGGCTGGTTCTGCCACACCCCGGCCGTCCCGGTCGCGCGGAACATCGGCCGCAAGCGGCTGATGGAGCTGGCCCTGACCGGGGACCCGATCGACGCGGCGACCGCCGCCGACTGGGGCCTGGTCAACTACGCCGTCCCCGACCACGACCTCGACGCCCGCGTGGACGAGCTGCTCGCCCGCGCGACCCGCGGGAGCCGGCTGTCCAAGGCCGTCGGCAAGCAGACCCTCTACGCCCAGCTCGACCGTCCCGAGGCCGACGCCTACAGTGTCGCGGCCGAGGTCATGGCGTCGATGTCGCAGTCCGGGGGCGCCCGCGAGGGCATGGCGTCGTTCCTGGAGAAGCGGGCCCCCGAGTGGACCGACTGATCGACACCTAGGCTCGCGGGACCATGCAGATCCGCACCACCACCCGGCTGAGCCGGCGGCGCCTGCTGGGGGCGGCCGCCGCCCTCGGCGGGACAGCCCTGGCCGGGCCACTGCTGGGCGGCTGCGGAGGGCCGTCGGACCCGCTGTCCCGGCTCCGAGCCGGCGGCGACGTCGTCGTCGGGCTGTCCGGGGAGCGCCCGTTCGGCTACACCGACGGCTCCGGCCGGGCCACCGGGGAGAGCCCGGAGGTGGCCCGCGCGGTGGTCACCGACCTCGGCGGCAGCGGCCTGGCCGCGGTCCAGACGAAGTTCGACCAGCTCGTCCCCGGCCTGCTCGACGGCCGCTTCGACGTCATCGCGGTCGGACTGACGATCACCGCGCTGCGCTGCCAGCAGGTCGCGTTCTCCCGCCCCGACTACGTGGCGGGTACCGGCCTGGTGGTCCCGGCCGGGAACCCGCTGGGCGTCGCGACACTGGCCGGGGTCCGCCGGTCCGGGGCGACGCTGGCGGTGCTCGACGGCAGCGCCGAGCAGGAGTACGCGCTCGCGGCCGGCATCCGGGCCGAGCACATCGTCACCGTCGACTCGCAGGGCGCGCTGGTGCGCGAGGTCGCGAACGGCGGTGCGCAGGTGGGGGCGCTCACCCGCATCTCGCTGCTCGACGAGGTCCGCCGCAACGCGGGCATCGGTCTGGAGGTGACCGCCGCGTTCGCCCCCGAGGTGGCGGGGCGACCGGTCGTCGGGGCAGGGGCGTTCGCGTTCCGCCCCGCCGACGGTGCCTTCCGCGACGAGTTCGACCGCGGGCTCACCGCGCTGCAGGACTCCGGGCGCTGGCTGGAGCTCGCCGCGCCGTTCGGGTTCACCGCGGCGAACCTGCCGCCACGCGACCTCACCGTCGACGAGCTCTGCGCCCGCACCCCCGACTCCTGAGCCGCGCCGCCGCCGGACTGGAATGATCCGGGCCATGGCGCTGCGCATCGCGGGTATCGACGTTCCCGGCCCGTCCGACCTGCTCTCCGGCGCGGCCTCCGTGGTCGAGGCGACCGGCGACCTCGCCGGGACCGTCGCCGGGCTGCCCGCCCGGGCCGGGGAGCTGCTGGAGGAGGTCGGCTCGCTGGTCGGCCGGATCGGCACGATCGCGACCCGCGCCGAGCAGCTGCTCGACCGGGTGGACGGCGTCGTCGACCGGGCCGAGGGGCTGATCGGGACCGTCGACACCGTCGCCGGGGAGGCGACCGAACTCGTGGCCCGGGTCCGGCCGGTCGCGGACCAGGCCGAGGCGCTCGTCGCCCGGGTCACCGGCGTCGCCGGGAACGCGGAGGAGCTGGTCGGGCGGGTCACCGGCGTCGCCGGGAACGCCGAGGAGCTGGTCGGGCGGGTCACCGGCGTCGCCGGGAACGCCGAGGAGCTGGTCGCGCGGGTCACCGGCGTCGCCGACGAGGCCGACACCCTGATCCGCAAGGTCACCACCGTGTCCGAGCAGGCCGACGGCCTGGTCCGCCGGGTCACCACCGTCTCCGACGAGGCGGGCGACCTGGTCCGGCGCGTCACCACGGTGTCCGAGGAGGCTGGCGACCTGGTCCGGCGGGTCACCACGGTCTCGCAGAACGCCGAGGGCATCGTCGAGCAGGTATCGGTGGTCACCGGGAACGCGAGCGGGCTGCTCGCGCGGGTGGACACGGTCACCGGCGAGGCGGGCGGACTCATCCGGACCGTCGGCGAGATCAGCGAGCGCGCCGGCGGCCTCATCGGGCAGGTCGAGACCGTCACCACCGACGCGACCGGTGTCGTCACCGCGGCGAAGGCGGTGTCCGACCGGGCGGGCGAGGTCGTCGGGCAGGCCGCGGGCGCCAGCGAGCAGGCCGGTGAGCTGCTGGACCTCTACGGCCCGCTGGCCCGCCGGGCGGCTCCGCTGGCCCAGCGCTTCGTCGACGAGCTCTCCGAGGAGGAGGTGCGCGCCGCGATCCGGCTGGTGGACCAGCTGCCGAAGTTCACCGAGCACATGGAGGAGGACATCATGCCGATCCTCACGACGCTCGACCGTGTCGGACCGGACGTGCACGAGCTCCTGGACGTGCTCAAGGAGGTCCGGCAGGCGATCATCGGGATTCCCGGCTTCAAGCTGCTGAGCCGCCGGGGCAGTGAGAAGGACGAGAGCTGACCCACCGGGAGGACCGGGCGTGGACCGGATCTGCGGCGAGCAGACGTTGTACGCACGGACCCTCGAGAGCAACGCGACGTTCGGTCCGCGCCAGGGCCGTGAGGTCGTCTTCGGCCGCAAGCGGCCGCTGGTGCACCTGGCGCTCGGCGACCTGCGGATCAGCCGTGAGCACGGCCTCCTGTGCTTCGACGACGGCCGGTGGTGGGTGCACGACGGCGGCCGACCGCGATCCGGCTGCCCGCGGGCACGGAGCTGCGCCCGGGCGATCCACCCGTGCCGCCGGCGGCCGGCCACACGCTGCTGACCGTGCTCGGCTCCCCCGGGCGCGGGCACGCCCTGGAGGTTCGGGTGAGCGGCCCGGAACCGGGTGGCACCGGCGCCCTCCCACCCGACGCGCACACCTATGAGCCCCCGGTCTGGCCGCTGGAACCCGACGAGCGCCGGGTCGTCGTGCTGCCGGCCCGGCGCCATCTGCAGGGCGACTCCCGCCCCACGCCCCAGCGCTGGCGGCAGGTCGGGGAGGGCATGCAGGCGCTGGCCCCGGAGGCGGGCTGGACCCACCGACGGGCCGAGCACACCGTGCGTGCGGTCCGCGAGCGGCGCTCCTCCGCGGGTGTCGCCGAGCTCCTCGCCGAGGAGGTGGAGCCGCCGGTCGGCGACGCGCTGGACGAGAACCTCGTCGCCGAGCTCGTCCGCAGCCGCACGATCACCGCGGCCGACCTCGACGCACTGAACAGGGAGACACCGTGAGCACCGTCCTCGCCGGGCGCTACACCGTCGGCCCGCGGCTCGGCGCCGGCGGGACGGGCGTCGTGCACCGGGCCCGGGACACCGTGCTGCCGCGCGACGTCGCGCTCGAGCAGGTCCTGCTCCCCGACGACCGCGACCCGAGCGGGTCCGACGGGTCCGGTCCGGCGGCGACCCGGCGGCTGCGCCGGGAGGCCGCGGTCGCCGCGCAGCTGCACCACGGCCGGATCGTCACCGTCTTCGACGTCCTGGAACTCGACGGCGGCCCGCTGCTGATCATGGAGAACGTGCCCGCGGAGAGCCTCACGGCGTTGCTCCTCCGATCCGGACCGCTGCCGTCCGGCGTCGCCGCCCGGATCGGGGCGCAGGTGGCCCCGGACCGCGCGCCCCCGCCGAAGCGGCCGCGTCGTCGGCGGCGGCCACCCTGGCCCACGGTGTACCCCGCCGCACACCGCCCACGCCGAGCGCGCTGTGGGCTGCGGACGGGTGCACCCTGCTGCGTCCGGAGGACCTGACCGTGCTGCCCGGGCCGATCCGCTCGGGGTTCTTCCGCGACGTCGCGGGCCGGCGGTGCGGCTGGAACGCGGGCGACGCCGACGACGCCCTGCAGATCACCCTGTCCTCCGACCGCTACGACGACCCGCGGGGCACCGACGCCGGCCGGGTCCCGGCACCGGCACCTGGACACGCGCCGACGGCGACACCGCCTGCAACGCCGAGGTGCCCGTCCGGGACTTCGTCGGCACCAACGGGCGGCCCATGTCGGAGGTGCTGCGGGTCACGACCGCCGAGGGCGGCCTCGGTACCGGCGAGCTGTGCGACCTGGCCGCCCGCCTCGCCGGTACCGCGCGCACGCGGCTGGGCTGACTCAGTCCAGACCCTGGGACCGCCGGATCAGGGTGACGATCTCGTCCATCATCCCGGTCAGCCGGAAGTTCTTGGGCGTGAACACCGCCGCGACCCCGCCCTCGCGCAGCCGCTTCTCGTCCTCGGGCGGGATGATCCCGCCGACGACGACCGGGACCTCCCCGGCACCGGCGTCGCGCAGCCCCTGCACGACCGCGGGCACGACCTCCAGGTGCGACCCGGACAGCACCGACAGCCCGACGGCGTGCACACCCTCCTGCACCGCGGCCGCCACGATCTGCGACGGAGTGAGCCGGATCCCCTGGTAGACGACCTCGAACCCGACGTCGCGGGCGCGGACGGCGACCTGCTCGGCGCCGTTGGAGTGGCCGTCCAGGCCCGGCTTGCCGACCAGCATGCGCAACCGCTGGCCCAGCTCGTCACCGGTGGCGCGGACCCGCTCGCGGACCTCGGAGATCTCGGTGGCGCCCTCGCCGGACATGCTGGCGCCGGCCACCCCGGTCGGGGCCCGGAACTCGCCGAACACCTCGCGCAGCGCTCCCGACCACTCGCCGGTGGTCACGCCCGCCTTGGCGCAGTCGATCGAGACCTGCATGAGGTTCTGCTCGGTCTTGGCCGCGTCGCGCAGGGCCCGCAGCGCCTCGTCGACGGCGTCCTGGTCCCGCGCGGCGCGCCACTCGCGGATCGCCTCGACGGCGGACCGCTCGGTCGCCGGGTCGACGGTGAAGATCGCCTCGGCGCCCTCGGCCTGCAGCGGGCTCGGCTCGGTCGTGTCGAACTTGTTGACCCCGACCACGACCTCGTCGCCGGACTCCAGCCGGCGACGGCGGGCGGCCAGGGAGTTGACCAGCTCGCCCTTCATGTAGCCGGACTCGACGGCCGCGACCGCCCCGCCCATCTCCTGCACCCGGTCGATCTCGGCGCGGGCTCCCTCGACGAGCTCGGACACCTTCGCCTCGACGACGCGGGACCCGTCGAAGATGTCCTCGTACTCCAGCAGGTCGGTCTCGTAGGCCAGCACCTGCTGCATCCGCAGCGCCCACTGCTGGTCCCAGGGCCGCGGCAGGCCCAGCGCCTCGTTCCAGGCGGGCAGCTGGACCGCACGGGCCCGGGCGTCCTTGGACAGGGTCACGGCGAGCATCTCCAGCACGATGCGCTGGACGTTGTTCTCCGGCTGTGCCTCGGTCAGGCCGAGCGAGTTGACCTGCACCCCGTAGCGCAGGCGCCGCTGCTTGGGGTTCTGCACGCCGTAGCGCTCGAGGGTGATCTCGTCCCAGAGCCTGCCCAGCGCCCGGAGCTTGCACATCTCCTCGACGAACCGGATGCCCGCGTTGACGAAGAACGAGATGCGCCCGACCACGTCGCCGAACTTCTCCGGCGGCACCTGCCCGGAGTCGCGCACCGAGTCGAGGACGGCGATCGCCGTGGACAGCGCGTAGGCCAGCTCCTGGGTCGGTGTGGCCCCGGCCTCCTGCAGGTGGTAGCTGCAGATGTTGATGGGGTTCCACTTGGGGATCTCGCCGACCGACCAGGCGACCATGTCGGTGATCAGCCGCAGGCTGGGCCCGGGCGGGAACACGTAGGTGCCCCGCGACAGGTACTCCTTGACGATGTCGTTCTGGGTCGTCCCGGCCAGCTTCGCGCGGACCTCGGCGTAGTCCAGGCCGGACTGCTCCGCCTGCTCCTCGGCGACGGCCACGTACAGCGCGAGCAGCCACATCGCCGGGGCGTTGATCGTCATCGAGGTGTTGGCCTCGGCGACCGGGATCCCCTCGAAGAGCGTGCGCATGTCACCGATGTGGCTGACCGGCACGCCGACCTTGCCGACCTCGCCCTTGGCGAGCTCGTCGTCCGGGTCGTAGCCGGTCTGGGTCGGGAGGTCGAAGGCCACGGACAGACCCGTCTGCCCCTTGGCCAGGTTGCGGCGGTAGAGCTCGTTGGTCTTCTCCGCCGAGGAGTGACCGGCGTAGGTGCGGATCACCCACGGACGGTCGCGCTCACGATCGGTGGGGTACGGCACCGGAACCTCCGTGTCGTCGCGGGAGCACAGTCGGCACTGCCTGTGATGCGGACAGAGACTACTCGTCAGTAGCCGGCGACGGGCACGGAGTCGTCCCTCGTCACAGTCGGCGTGTTCGGCAAAGTACGCGACGCGCGCGGGAAACCGAGCGCTGGATCGGTTCACCACCCGACCCCTCGGACAGGGCGCGTCGCCCGTCCGGGTGCGACCATCGGCGGATGGAGCTCGACCTGGTCCCGCGGCTCGGCGCCGTCATCGGCCTGGCGGTGGTGCTGCTGGTGCTCGGGCTGCTGCTGCGCTGGACCTACGGCCACCAGAAGCACCACGCGCTGCCCACCGACGACCCGGACGACCCGGTGGCCACCGGGCTGCTCACCGAGGTCTCCCGGGTACCGGGCCAGGAGGCCGCCCGCGTGCTGCGCGACCGGCTGCGCTCCGAGGGCATCCGCGCGACGACCTCGCGCGCCGACGGCGGCGGCTGGGCGCTGCTCGTCTTCCCCCGCGACGTGAAGGACGCCCGCGTGGTGCTGAGCCGCCGCTCCCTGGACTGAGCGCTCAGTCCACCCGGTGGTAGCGGGCGTCGAGGAAGCAGAACACCCCGTAGCAGGCGATCCCGACGCCCACCGCGACCAGCAGGAACACCCCGTAGGGCTGCTCGCGCAGCGTCTTGAGCGCCGAGTCCAGCCCGTTCGCGCGTTGCGGGTCGAAGGTCAGCGCGGCGACGCCCAGCAGGATGCCCAGCGCACCGATCGCGATCCCCTTGGCGATGTACCCGGCCTGCCCGGTACGGGCGTTGATCCGCCGCAGCCGGCTGTCGGCGCCGCCGAGGTCCTGGTCCTCGGTGAACTTCTTCCGGTAGCCGTTCCAGGCCATCACGCCGCCGCCGACCAGCACACCCAGCCCGACGAGCGCGGTGAGGACCTGCCCGCCCGGCAGGCCGAGCAGTCCGGCGGTCGCCCGCCCACCACCGCCGCTCGAGGCGCGCCCGCTGACCGCGGTGGTCGCCGCGGTGACGGCCAGCACGGCGTAGACGACCGCCTGCCCGCCGGCGACGACCCGCTTCACCGTCCGCTTCGTGCTGTCGCCGACGTAGTGGAAGCCCCACACCGCCGAGACCGTCCGCCACAGGACGACCGCGGCGAACCCGACCACCAGCACCCACAGGAACACCCGGCCCGCCGGCTCGGCGGCGATCGCCCCGAGGGCGCCGCTCTGGTCGGCCTGCCCGCCCGAGCCGAGCGCGATCTGGACGGCGAGCCAGCCGATCAGCAGGTGCAGCACCCCGTTCGCGGCGATGCCGACCCGGGCGGCGACGCGCACCGGTGTCGAGTGCGCGGCGTCCCGCGCCCCGCGGCCCGCTCTGCGGCCGGCCTGCGAGACGTCCGCGGCGTCGGGGGTGCTCACCATGACGGGCCTCCTCGTCGAGTCGACGCGAAGGGTGGCACGGCGCGGACCGGTCCGCCGGGCTGGTGGGCCGTTCGGAGCAACGGCGAGGCCGCACCCGGGCCGTGTCGCGCCGAGGGGTGTCGCCCACCCCGGCCGGTTCGCCGCCGGGTACCGGCGCCGCCACGGCGAGCCGCCGTCGGCGCCCCTGCGGGGCCGAGCGTCTACCGCTCCGGCTCGCCCGCGACCCGCCGGATGTCGGCGCCGAGCGCGGACAGGTTCTCCACGAACCGCGGGTAGCCGCGGTCGATGTGCGCGACGTCCCAGACCTCGGTCGTGCCCCGTGCGCACAGCCCGGCCAGCACCAGCCCGGCGCCGGCCCGGATGTCGCTGGCCCACACCGGCGCGCTGGACAGCTCCGGCCGCCCCCGTACGACGGCGTGGTGCCCATCGGTGCGGGCGTCGGCGCCCAGGCGCACCATCTCGTCGACGAAGCGGAACCGGGCCTCGAACACGTTCTCGGTGATCATCGAGGTGCCCTCGGCGATCGCCGACAACGCGATCGCCATCGGCTGCAGGTCCGTCGCGAACCCCGGGTAGGGCAGTGTCACGAAGTCGACCGCCTCCGGGCGACCGGGCATCGCGACCGAGAACTCCTGCTCGGCGGTGGCGATCTCGGCGCCCGCGCTGCGGAGCTTGTCGAGGACCAGGTCGATGTGGTGCGGGTCGACGCCGCGCACGGTGACCTCGCCCCGGGTCATGGCGGCCGCGAACGCCCAGGTCGCACCGACGATCCGATCCCCGATGACGCGGTGCGTGGTCGGCTGCAGCCCCGCGACGCCGTGCACGGTCAGCGTGGAGCTCCCGACGCCCTCGAGCTTCGCGCCCATCTGCTGCAGCATCACGCAGAGGTCGACGATCTCCGGCTCGCGGGCCGCGTTGTCGATCACCGTCGTGCCCTCGGCGAGCACCGCGGCCATCAGGATGTTCTCGGTCGCGCCGACGCTCGGGAAGTCCAGCCAGATCTGCGCGCCGTGCAGGTCGCCCGCCGTCGCGGTGACGCTGCCGTGCACGATGTCGGTGGTCGCGCCGAGCTTGCGCAGCCCGTTCTGGTGCATGTCCAGCGGCCGCGAACCGATCGCGTCGCCCCCGGGGAGCGGGACGACCGCCCGCCGGCAGCGCGCGACCAGCGGCCCGAGCACGCACACCGACGCGCGCAGCTTGGAGACCGAACGGTAGTCGGCCTCCGCCCCGGGGTCGGCGGGCACGTCGATGTGCACGGTCGACCCCTCGATCGCGACCGTGCAGCCCAGGCTTCGCAGGACGTCGGCCATCAGCGGCACGTCCAGGATCTCCGGGCAGTTCTCGAGCGTCGTCCGTCCCTCGGCCAGCAGCGCCGCCGCCATGAGCTTGAGCACGCTGTTCTTCGCCCCGACGACGTCGACGGACCCGCTCAGCCGGGCCCCGCCGTTGACCGCGAAATGCTCCACCACGACCGGAACGGTAACGGGACCGTCACCACGCCGGATGCCCGCCCCGGACGGCCCTGACCCTTCGGACCGTCCGACGCACCCCCGCATCTGGTCGCCGAGGCACCGGCGCCCCTAGCCTGTCGGGGTGGCGGTGCATCTCACGCGGATCTACACGAAGACCGGCGACGACGGTACGACGGCCCTGGGCGACTTCAGCCGGGTCCGGAAGACCGATGCCCGGCTGGCGGCCTACGCCGACACCGACGAGGCGAACGCCGCGATCGGGGTCGCCGTGACCGTCGGGGGACTCCCGGAACGGGTCGTCGACCCGCTGCGGCAGATCCAGAACGACCTGTTCGACGTCGGTGCCGACCTGTGCACCCCGATCGTCGAGAACCCCGAGTACCCGCCGCTGCGGGTCACCGAGGGCTATGTGACCCGGCTCGAGGGCTGGTGCGACGAGTTCAACCCCGAGTTGCCCAAGCTCAACTCCTTCATCCTCCCCGGCGGCACCCCGGGCGCGGCGTACCTGCACGTCGCCCGGACCGTCGCCCGGCGTGCCGAGCGGTCGGTGTGGGGCCTGCTGGAGGTCGACCGGGAGCACACCAACCCGCTGACCGCGCAGTACCTCAACCGGCTCTCGGACCTGCTGTTCATCCTCGGCCGGGTCGCGAACCCCGACGGCGACGTCCTGTGGCAGCCGGGCGGCCCGCACGGAGCACCGACCACGGACACCTGACCGGACCCGCTCCGGACGGCCCGCTCAGGTCAGCACCGCCACCAGCAGCGCGACGACGGCGCCGCAGCCGAACGCCACGGCACGCCGCATCGCGGTGCCACTGCGGCTCCGGCTGCGCTCCAGGTGGTCGTCGCGCTCGGCGACGGTGAGCGTGAGCGGGTGGTCGGCCGCGGCGGACAGCCGTACCCGGTCCCCGGACAGCCGGGCCTCCCCCACCACGGTGAGCCGGGCGCCCGGCTCGATCCGCCACTCGGTGCGCTCACGGACCACCGTCGGGTCGACGAGGCGGAACAGGCCGAACTCGCGGCCTTCCCCGTCGTCGGTGACCCGGCGGCGCTCGGCGACCGGGATCTCGGTGTGCGCGTCACGGGGGTCGACCACGACCTCCGCGGTGCCGTCGGTCAGCCGGAACGGCCGCTCCCGCCGCTGCTCGGCGACGACCTGCCGTTCCTCCCGGTCGTCCCGGCCGCGGGAGAGCGCCTCCTCGACGAACCGGAACCAGACCGAGTCGACCCCGGTCAGCGGGGCCGGGCGCGCCTCGTCGTCGAGCGGCTCGACGGTGCCGGACAGCGACACCACCTGACGGAACGCCGGGGCGTCGAGCTCGTCGCGGACGGACCCGGCCATGGCGACGAGCTCCGCGACCGTCGCCGGGGTCGCGGCCAGGCCGCGCGTCCAGCGGGCGTGCCCGTCGCGGGCCTCGCGGAACGACGTCCACGCCAGCCGGCCGAGAATGCCCGCGAACGCCAGGAGGACCAGATCCACGGCGGCAGCATAGAACGGACAGAACGGACGACAGGTCCGTAGAGCTACCGATCCGGCGAGGTCAGGACGCCTCGCGGTAGCCGTGC
Source organism: Pseudonocardia sp. SID8383 (assembly GCF_009864975.1). Classification (NCBI taxonomy): domain Bacteria; kingdom Bacillati; phylum Actinomycetota; class Actinomycetes; order Pseudonocardiales; family Pseudonocardiaceae; genus Pseudonocardia; species Pseudonocardia sp. SID8383. The sequence goes on along the minus strand of NZ_WWFY01000515.1, from coordinate 8,824 downwards.
CCCTGCCCCGGCGGGGTGGACTCCAGCCAGGCCATGAAGCCGGTGCGGACGCCCGCCGACATCGCCAGCTCGACGTCGATGCCCCGGCCCGCGGCGTCGCGGCCGCGGCAGCGCAGCACCTCGACCGCCATCGGGATCGCGAACTCCTCCGACCGGTGCGGCGGCCGCCGGTCCACGATCTCCAGGTCGGCCCGGTCCATCACGACGGTCGCACCGATCCGGAAGCTGGTCAGGCGGTACCAGGCGAACCGCTCGCCCTCGTAGCGCCCGACGCCGAAGTGCCAGTCCGTGACAGCGAAACGGCGGCGCAGACACAGGTCCACACCGCCGTTGCGCATGAGTCGTACCCGCCGTACGGCGAGCCAGACCAAGGGGACGACCAGGCACAGCAGCAGAACTCCGACGAACGCCGCGATGAGCTCCACTGCCTGCCCGGTCCCCGTGCTAGTTCGCCTCGGCCGCCCGCAGGCGGGCCTCGGCCCGGGCGATCGCCGATCTGCCCTCGTCGGTGGACGAGTCGGCGCCGTCGCGCGCCCGCCGGGCCCGCTCGACATCGATCTCATCCGCCTGCTCGGCGAACTCGGCCAGGATGGACACCCGCTCCGCCGACACCGACAGGAACCCGCCGTGCACCGCGATGGTGCGCTTCGAGCCGTCGGTGGAGTCGATGCGGACGACCCCGGCCTCTTCCAGCTGGGCCAGCATCGGCTGGTGGCCGGGCAGGATGCCGACCTCGCCGACCGTGGTCCGGGCGAGCACGAAGCGTGCGTCGCCCGACCACAGCCGGCGCTCCACGGAGACCAGCTCCACGGTCATCTCAGCAGGCATCGGTGATCAGCCCTCGAGCTTCTTGCGGTTCTTCTCCAGGTCGTCGAGACCGCCGCAGAGGAAGAACGCCTGCTCGGGGACGTCGTCGAACTCGCCCTTGGCGATCTTGTCGAACGCCTCGATGGTCTCCTTGAGCGGGACCGTCGACCCCTTCTGCTGGGTGAACTGCTCGGCCACCAGCAGGTTCTGGGACAGGAAGCGCTCGATCCGCCGTGCGCGGCCGACCAGCTGCTTGTCCTCCTCGGACAGCTCGTCGATGCCGAGGATGGCGATGATGTCCTGCAGGTCGTTGTACTTCTGCAGGATCCGCTTGACCTCGTTGGCGACGCGGAAGTGCTCGTCACCGACGTACTGCGGGTCCAGGATCCGCGAGGTCGAGGTCAGCGGGTCCACCGCCGGGTAGATCCCCTTCTGGGAGATCGGCCGGGAGAGCTCGGTGGTGGCGTCGAGGTGCGCGAACGTCGTCGCCGGAGCCGGGTCGGTGTAGTCATCCGCGGGGACGTAGATCGCCTGCATCGAGGTGATCGAACGACCGCGGGTCGAGGTGATCCGCTCCTGCAGCTCGCCCATCTCGTCGGCCAGGGTGGGCTGGTAGCCCACCGCGGACGGCATGCGGCCGAGGAGGGTCGAGACCTCCTGGCCGGCCTGGGTGAACCGGAAGATGTTGTCGATGAACAGGAGCACGTCCTGCTCCTGCACGTCACGGAAGTACTCCGCCATGGTCAGCGCGGAGAGCGCGACGCGCATACGGGTGCCCGGCGGCTCGTCCATCTGACCGAACACCAGAGCGGTGTTCTTCATGACGCCCGACTCGGTCATCTCCGTGATGAGGTCGTTGCCCTCACGGGTGCGCTCACCGACGCCGGCGAACACCGAGGTGCCACCGAAGTTCAGCGCGACACGCTGGATCATCTCCTGGATCAGCACGGTCTTGCCGACGCCGGCACCACCGAACAGACCGATCTTGCCGCCGACGACGTAGGGCGTCATCAGGTCCAGGACCTTGATGCCGGTCTCCAGCATCTCGGTCTTGCCCTCGAGCTCGTCGAAGCGCGGGGCCTTCTGGTGGATCGACCGCAGGTCACCGGTGAACTGGATGGACGGGTCGTCCAGGCAGTCGCCGAGGGCGTTGAACACGTGGCCCTTGACCTGGTCGCCCACCGGCACGGAGATCGGGCGGCCGAGGTCGGTGACCTCCTGGCCACGCACGACACCGTCGGTCGGCTGCATGGAGATGGCCCGGACGAGGTTGTCACCCAGGTGCGTGGCGATCTCCAGCGTCAGCTTGCGCTTGTCGCCGGAGAGGTCCACCTCCAGCGTGAGGGCGTTGAGCAGGTTCGGGACCTGGTCACGCGGGAACTCGACGTCGACGACCGGGCCGGTCACCTGGACGACGCGCCCGGTGATCGGGCCGGCCGAAGTTTCGGCGGTCGTGGTCATCAGCTCTCACTTCCTGCGCTGGCGAGAGCGTCGACCCCACCGACGATCTCGCTGATCTCCTGGGTGATCTGTGCCTGGCGAGCCTGGTTGGCCTCCAGGGTCAGGCTACGGATCAGTTCGTTGGCGTTGTCCGTCGCGGCCTTCATGGCCCGCTGCCGGTTCGCCGACTCCGATGCCGCCGACTCCAGCAGGGCCGCGTAGAGGCGGGCCCCGATGTACTTCGGCAGCAGCGCGTCGAAGAGCGTGTCCGGGTCCGGCTCGAACTCGTAGAGCGGCTGGAGCCCCTTGCTCTCCGGGTGGTCCCGCTGGCTCTCGGCCGTGTCGGCGTCGGCGTCGCGGGCGACCGAGGGCAGCTCCGACCCGGCACCGACCGGCCTCGAGGAGGCGCTGTCGGCCGCGTACTCGACCTCGAGCGGAGCCATCCGCCGGGCCTGCGGCACCTGGGTGATCATGTTCTTGAAGCTGGTGTAGACGAGGTGCAGCTCGTCCACGCCGGTCACACCGTCGGTGTTGCCGTCGTGGTCGTCCTCACCGGCCATGAACGCGTCGACCAGGGCCTTCGCCGCCTCGGCCGCGTGCTCGTAGCCGGGCTGCTCGGAGAAACCGGTCCACGACTGCTCGACGTCCCGGTTGCGGAACCGGTAGTACGAGACGCCCTTGCGGCCGATCACGTAGAGCACAGGCTCCTTGCCCTGCTCACGGAGCAGGGCCTGGAGCTTCTCGGCCTCCTTGAGGACGTTGGCGTTGTAGCCGCCGCACTGCCCGCGGTCACTGGTGACGACCAGGACCGCGGCCCGCTTCGGCTGCTCCCGCTCGACGAGCAACGGGTGGTCCAGCGCCGAGTTCGACGCGAGCTCCGACAGGGTGCTCGTCATCAGCTCGGCGTACGGACGCGCCTCGTCCACCCGTGCCCGGGCCTTCGCGATCCGAGAGGTCGCGATCAGCTCCTGGGAACGGGTGATCTTCTTGATGGACTGCGTCGACCGGATACGCCGGCGCAGCACCCGGATCTGTGCCGCCATCGGGTATCAGCCTCAGTTCTTCTTGACCGTGACGGTCTCCTGCTCGACATCGTCCTCGTCGAGGGCCTTCTCGGCCTTCTCCTTGGGGACGACCGAGGAACCGTCGGACGCGGTGAACTCGTTGCGCTTGAACTCGTCGACCGCCTTGGTCAGCGTCTCGACGGCGTCGTCGGAGAGCTTCCCGGTGTCGGTGATCTCGTTCAGGGCGCCGGAGGCGTGGCGACGCGAGTACTCGCGGAACTCCGACTCGAAGCGCTGCACGTCGGCGACGGGCACCGAGTCGAGCTTGCCGGAGGTGCCCAGCCAGATCGAGACGACCTGGTCCTGCACCGCGACCGGCGCGTACTGCGCCTGCTTGAGCAGCTCGACCAGGCGCTCGCCACGGCCCAGAGCGGCGGCCGACGCGGCGTCGAGGTCGGAACCGAAGGCGGCGAACGCCTCCAGCTCACGGAACTGCGACAGGTCCAGACGCAGCGAGCCCGAGACCGTCTTCATGGCCTTGATCTGCGCCGAGCCGCCGACCCGGGAGACCGAGATACCGACGTTGATCGCCGGCCGGACACCCTGGTTGAACAGGTCGGACTCGAGGAAGACCTGGCCGTCGGTGATCGAGATGACGTTGGTCGGGATGTAGGCCGACACGTCGTTCGCCTTGGTCTCGATGATCGGCAGACCGGTCATCGACCCCGCGCCGAGCTCGTCGGAGAGCTTCGCGCAGCGCTCCAGCAGACGCGAGTGCAGGTAGAAGACGTCGCCCGGGTAGGCCTCACGGCCCGGCGGGCGGCGCAGCAGCAGCGAGATCGCGCGGTAGGCCTCGGCCTGCTTCGACAGGTCGTCGAACACGATGAGGACGTGCTTGCCCTGGTACATCCAGTGCTGGCCGATGGCCGAGCCGGTGTAGGGCGCGAGCCACTTGAAGCCGGCCGGGTCGGACGCGGGGGCCGCGACGATCGTCGTGTACTCCAGCGCACCGGCGTCCTCGAGGGACTGCCGGACACCGGCGATCGTGGAGCCCTTCTGGCCGATGGCGACGTAGATGCAGCGGACCTGCTTCTTCGGGTCGCCCGACTCCCAGTTCTCCTTCTGGTTGATGATCGTGTCGACGCAGACCGCGGTCTTGCCGGTCTTGCGGTCGCCGATCACCAGCTGGCGCTGGCCGCGGCCGATCGGGGTCATGGCGTCGATGGCCTTGATCCCGGTCTGCAGCGGCTCGCCGACGGACTGGCGGTCCATCACGCCGGCCGCCTGGAGCTCGAGCACGCGGCGGGCGTCGCTCTCGACGTCGCCGAGGCCGTCGATCGGGTTGCCCAGCGGGTCGACGACCCGGCCCAGGTAGCCCTCGCCGACCGGCACGGACAGGACCTCGCCGGTACGGGTGACCTGCTGGCCCTCCTCGAGGCCGGTGTAGTCGCCCAGGACGACCGCACCGATCTCGTTCTGCTCGAGGTTCAGCGCGACGCCGCGGACGCCGCCCTCGAACTCGAGCAGCTCGTTGGTCATGGCCGAGGGCAGACCCTCGACGTGGGCGATGCCGTCACCGGTGTCGGCGACGGTCCCGACCTCACGGCGGGACGTGCCGCTCTCCAGCGACGAGACGTAGCTGGAGATCGCACTCCGGATCTCCTCGGAGGAGATCGTCAGCTCTGTCATGGCTGCGTCGTTCCTTCTCTCGAACGGGGTCTTCGGGTCGTTCCGCCGGGGTCCGGCGATCGCGTCCGAAGCAGGTCAGCTGGGCAGGGATCGGCGAGCTGCGGCGAGTCGACCCGCCACGCTGCCGTCGATGACCTCGCCGCCGACCTGCACGACCAGGCCTCCGAGGAGGCTCCGGTCGAGCTCGACCTGCAGGGAGATCGTGCGGCCGTACATACGGCCCAGTGTCTCGGCGAGCGTGGTCTCCTGCTCGGAGGAGAGCTCGACGGGTGTGCGCACCTTGGCGACCGAGCGGTCCCGGCGGGCCGCCGCGAGCTCGGCGAGCTCCTCGGCGACGACGTCGAGGTGCCGGCTGCGGGGCAGCCGGACCGCTTCGCGGAGCAGCGTCGCCGTCACCGGGTAGACCTTCTCGCCGAGCACCGAGTCCAGGAGCTGGACGCGACCCTCGACGGGCCGGGCGGCGTCGCCGAGCAGGCTCGCCAGCTGCGGTTCGCGGGCGACGACCCGGCCGAACCGGAACAGCTGGTCCTCGACCTCGTCGAGGGAGCCGTTGCGGTCCGCGATCGCGATGGCCGTGCGGCGGGCCAGGCCCTCCGCGCCGGTGACGATGTCGCGGGGGGTGGACCAGCGCTTGCCCGCCAGCTCGGAGACGAGGTCCACGGTCGGCTGCGAGAGCTGGGACCCGAACAGCCGGCGGACCAGGTCCGCGCGGGCGTCCTCGGGGGAGGACGCGTCGGCCAGCAGGCGCCGGACGGAGCGCTCGGAGTCCAGGAACCGGGCCACCGCGAACAGCTCGTCCGCGGTCGTGGTCAGGTCCCGGGCCGACGCGGAGTCGGTCCAGGAGTCCAGCCGCTCGGTCAGCGCCGCGAGGGACTCACGACTGGCGGGCTGCAGGACAGCCGCCATCAGTTCGCCCCGCTCCGCTGGGCCACGCCCTGCTGGTCGAGCTCACCGAGGAACGAGTCGATCGTCGCGGAACGACGCGAGTCGTCGGCCAGCTGCTCGCGCAGCAGGCGCTCGGCCAGCTGGACCGACAGGCCCCCGACCTCGTTGCGCAGAGCACGCTGGGCGGCGTCGCGTGACGCGGCCACCTGCTCCTCGCCACGGGCCTTGATGCGCGCGGCCTCGGCCTCGGCCTCCTCGCGGAGCTCGGCCTTGATCTGCTGGCCCTCGGCCCGGGCGTCGTCGCGGATGCGCGCCGCCTCGGCCCGGAGGCCGGCGAGCTGCTCCTCGTACTCCTTCTTCAGCCGGTCCGCCTGCTCCTGGGTCTCCTGAGCACGCTTGAGGCCGCCCTCGATCGCGTCGGTCCGCTCCTCGTAGAGCGTCTCGAAGCGCGGGACCGCGAACTTCCAGAGCAGGAACAGCAGGATCGCGAACGCGACCACACCGAGCACGAGCTCATCGAGGTGCGGGAGAATCGGAAGCGGCTGTTCGGCGGCGAGAATCAGTTCCACCGTGTGTCCTTCCCTGACATGGCCGCCGGTACCGGGACCGGCATGAGAGTGATCTGCCGGCTCTTACTGCGCGATGAAGAAGAGCACCAGGCCGATCAGCATGACCAGCTCGGCGAGGACGAAGGTGGTCCAGCCGATACCCATCAGCTGGCCGCGGGCCTCCGGCTGGCGGGCGGTGCCGCTGATGACGGCCGACCAGATCAGGCCGACGCCGATACCGGCGCCGATGGCCGAGGCGCCGAACCCGATGGCCGCGAGGCCCGGGTTGATGTTGGCGGCTTCCTGGGCCAGAACCTGGGTGACGTTCACTTCGGGTTTCCTTCCGTCGGGTCCGCGGGATGCGGGTCGTTCGGTGTATCGGCCCGGACGGGCCGGCGGATGAAGCAGGTGGTGCGAGCGCGGTGCCGGCGGCACCGGGGTCTCGGTGGTGCTGTCAGTGGTCCTCGGAGATCGCCGCGCCGATGAACACGGCTGCCAGCAGGGCGAAGACGTAGGCCTGGATGACCTGGACCAGCGCCTCCAGGAACGTGAACGCGATCCCGGCGGCGAACACCACCGGGGACGCGATGACGAGCGCGGAGCCCGCCGACACCAGGAACGCCGCACCCACGGCGGTCAGGGCGAGGATGAGGTGGCCTGCGAACATCGCGGCGAACACACGCAGAGCCAGCGAGAGCGGCTGCACCAGGAACTTCTGCAGCAGCTCGATCACGATGATCAGCGGCGCGATGAAGACCGGGACGCCCGGCGGCAGCGCGGCGTGCTTGATGTAGCCGAAGAACCCGTGCTTCTTGAACCCGGCGTAGTGGTAGAAGACGTAGACGAACAACGCCAGCGCGATGGGGAACCCGATCCGCGACAGCGTCGGGAACTGGATCACCGGGATGATCGCGAAGATGTTGTTGACCAGGATGAAGCTGAACAGGCCGAGGATCAGCGGGATGTACCGCTTGAAGTCCTCGGAGCCGATCTGGTCACGCGCCATCGTGTTGCGCGGGATGTTGTAGAAGGACTCCAGTCCGAACTGGAATCGGCTCGGCACGATGGACAGCTTGCGCGTGCCCAGCGTGAAGACGGCCGCGACGATGATCAGCGACAGGACCGCCAGCACCATCGGCTTGGTGACGGCGCCGAAGATCGGCGGGTACTCGAACAGACCTGCGCCGGGCGGAGTGAACTCCTCGGCCGCCAGTACCAACGTGCCCAATGGGGGTCCTTCCGGTGCTCCCGTTCCGCATCCACGCGGAACGGGGGATCGCCTGCAAGGTGCCTCGTGGCGCGATGTGTTTCCGGGCGGCCGGGTCGAAACACCGGAAGTCACCCACATCGCCTACGTGGCGGATGCTATCAGCCGTACTTCTACACGATGTCGGGGGCTCGTACGCACCTCACCTGCGCGTTCGTCCGACGAAACGATCTTGATCGGGTCCGGTGGGTCGCGTCGGGTGATTCACCGTTAACTCCCCCGGCGGTCGCCGCCCGGCCATCCGCCCGACGCCCTCGACAGCCCCCGCGGACGCCCGCGAGGGCGCCGCAGGAACGGACGAAACGGTCGTCGAACCCCAGGTCAGGCATCTGTGGACCCCGGATCGGTGCCGATCAGGATCTGGAGCTTCTGCCCTGCCCAGGCCTCCGCCGCCGTCGTCGTGATGAAGACGACGAGCATGGTGACGGCCAGTGACATGCGGTGCAGACCCGGCGCACCCCCGAGGGTGAACAGGGCGAGCAGGAGAATGATGGCCTTCATCGCGAGGCCGCCGAATGCGGCCAGCATCACAGCGCCCGGCTCGAGATGGGTCGTACGCAGCATCAGCACCGGCGTGAGCAGGGCCGAGCCGATGGCCAGCAGACCACCGAGGGCCGCGGCGGACAGGCCCGGGACCCCGGCTGCGACGATCCCGCCGACGGCGCAGACCACCGTGGTGGCCACGCCGACCAGGGCGGCGCCGCGGGCCATCGACCCCGACAGCCGCCGCACGACCTGCGCCTGACCGAGCGCGGGACCGTCGTACTCCACGGTCCCCCAGCGGTCCCATCGCCACACGGTGCGTCCGCCTCCCGGCTCACCGGCCGCCCCACCAGCGGGTACGGCTCCGCGCACACGGTAACCGGCGGGTCCGGCGCCCCGACCGGCGCCGTCCCCCGCGGTGTCCCGTGCCGCCCGGCCCGCGTCGAGAAGCTCCCGAGCGTCGTCGGACCGCCGTCGGGCGGCACCCAGGTGCTTCTCGACGCGCTCGACGGCCCCGGGACCGGGCGACGTACGGGGCGGGCGGGCCTGATCCGTGAGCGCGGACACCTCTCCCCAGGGCCAGGACCGGCGCCGGTCAGGCGTCGCGGTCCCGGGCGGGGTGGTGCGCGGGGGTGGGGACGGTCGGCTGGTCCGGCCCCGGTGTCGCGGCGGGGTGGGCGCGGTGGCCGGTGCCGCGCGGG